>CAZFKW010000477.1:0-1234 GCA_964519795.1 uncultured Ramlibacter sp.
CGTTGATGGTGGGGTCGGCGCTTGTGCGTTTGGCGTTGATCACGCTCAGGGCTGCTCCCAGCTTCCAGGCCGATACCTGTGTGTTGATGAAAGTCTCAAGGCCGCGATGTCGCGCATTGCCATCAAAGCCGCGCATGCGGCAGTCAGCCGGGCTCGCGGGGCACAGCGCCGCGATTTCGCCCGGCGTCAGGACGCCGACAAGCTGGGTCTCGGAAGTCACCGGCCGCTTGATGTCAAAGAGCGCAACCTGCCACTGCGTGGCGCCAGTGCCGCCCTTGAGGCCGATTTCCGACTGGGTGCTCTCAATGGCAGGCAGCGCAACACCGGCATTGGCGTAGCGTGAGCGGCCCGGCGCAACTTCTGATTCGATCCCGCGGCCCCAGCTTCCATACACCGACACGGCCGCACTGAGTTCGTAGCTCACGCCGAGCCAGGGCGTCGTGAAACTCTGTCCGTAGTTCGTGGCGCGGCTGCCGTCAGTACGCACGCTGCTGCGCTCTATCCGGGTATGGCGCAGTCCCAGCCATGAGGTGAAGCCGTTGCCCCAGCGCGCGACATCGTGCACGAAGTATTCGGTTGAACGCTCGTCGCGGTCGGTGTTGGGCGAGATGAAGGCCAGCGCAGGGGAGGCAGCGGGGATCTGCGTTGCGCCGTCGGTCGTGGCCTGGCCGACGACCACCGAGTCATCGGTCTGGAAGCCGAAGCGGTTCTTCAGCACGCTGTGCAGCACACCGGTGGACAGGTTGTGCTTCGTGCTGCCAACGTCAAATGTCCCCTGCAGCTTCAGCTGCGCGGCCTGCTGCCTGCGCTTTTCGTTCTCGCTGCGGAAGTCGTAGATGTCGGCGAGGCCGACATTCGGTGTACCGGTCGCCGTGTCGGGGCAGTAGCGGTCTGCATAGTAGGTGCCGGAGCCGGCGTCAAAGCAGCCAAACGGGTAGGCCAGGCGGTCATTGGTCTTGAGCGACTGCGCGCCGTACTGCGCCGACCATGTCCAGTTGCTGCCCAGCGCCTGTTCGAAGCGCAGCGTGCCGGTCAGGTTGTCAAAGTCATTGGCCTGCGACCAGGCCTGGTTGTTGATGTTGATGTTTGGACTGAGCACCGGTGGCAGGGCCGGACCCAGCAGGCTCTGGCCCGGCACGCTGGCCTGGGTGTGGCTGCTCCACTCGAACTCGCCCTGCAGAATGGAGCCACCGCCCAGGCGGACGTCGCCCGCAAAGGCGATGAGGCTGCGGAG
>CAZFKW010000477.1:1244-2417 GCA_964519795.1 uncultured Ramlibacter sp.
CCCGTCAGTCGCATTCACATGAGGGCGCAGCCTCTCCTGTGCGACGTTGATGCGATAGCCCAGCACTTTGTTTTGAGTGCGGCCGCCCAGGTCCAGCTTGAGCAGCGTGCTGCCGCGCTCGCTGATGCCCAGTGTCACTTCGCGCAGCGGGTTCTCGGTCGGTCGTTTGACGACATGGTTGACCAGGCCACCCGGCGCGCTGGTGCCCGCCTGGATGCCGCTGGTGCCCTTGAGGATTTCAACCCGCTCCCTGTTGTCCAGCGGGATCACCGTCTCGCCGCTGATGGGCAGGCCTTCGCGGCGGTAGTTGTAGCGCGGGTCGAGCTCGTAGCCCCGGATGTTGATGTAGTCCCAATAGCCCGGCGCGTTGTAGCTGTCGGACACCGAGGCATCGAACCTGGTGAGATCGGCCAGGCGTCGCGCGCCGGAGTTCTCGATCTGGCTGCGGTCGATGATGGTGGCGGACACCGGTACCTCGCGCGACGGAAAGTCGCCAAAGCCCGTGACGTCGATGGCCGGCGAGCTGCGCTCATTGACGATGACGGGCTTTAGCGTCGGCGCCTGCTGGGCGACCGCCGCCGAGGAGCCCAGCAGCATGACGATGGCCGCGTGCGCGACGGGCGAGCGCGAGGCTCGGGGACGGATGACTGGCGAAAAAAATGCCATGACGTTTTCCTTGAAACGAAATGACAGGTCGGCTTGCCTTGGCATTTCGCGCCCCTGGGAGAAAACGGGCGCTGCCTGAGAGCTTGCTTCCCTGCGCGAGGATTACCTCAATCAGGTTCAAAGGGACTTTCTCAGTCGCCCACCGCAAACATGCAGCGTGGCAACACCCCTAGCGGCCTTCACGATGAAGTGAAGGTGCGGTGATTCTAGCAATGGTTTGTCATTGCGGGCTTGACCCGCAATCCACGTTGGCGCGCCAGCATGAATCCCGGATCAAGTCCGGGATGACAACATCTTCAATCGAAGACCGGTGTTTCCACGCCCAGGACCTTGTGCAACTTCGGCGACGTCGTTGTGTACTGCAGGTGGATCTTCCTGTCCGGGAAGATGAACGGCGCGGCTGCAAAGGCGGCCAGGGCGCATTCGTGGAAGCCCGAGAGGATCAGCTTCTTCTTGCCGGGATAGGTGTTGATGTCGCCCACGGCAAAGATGCCGGGCGTGTTGGTG
>CAZFKW010000478.1:0-2416 GCA_964519795.1 uncultured Ramlibacter sp.
CTTCGTCAAGCCCAACTATTCGGCCAACCTGACGGAGCTGAACGGCAAACTCAGCGCCTTTTCTTCGGTGTCGCCCGCAGGCTCGCCGCAACTGGCCGACCTGGAACTGCGGGGAAGGGCGGAGGGCACGGCCTCGCTGGAAGTGCTGGGCAAGCTCAACCCGCTGGCCAGGCCACTGGCGCTGGACATCAAGGGCAAGGTGCGCGACCTGGAGTTGCCGCCCCTGTCGCCCTATGCCATCAAGTATGCAGGCCATGGCATCGAGCGGGGCAAGCTCAGCCTGGATGTTGCCTACCTCGTGAAGCCCGACGGGCAGTTGACGGCCACCAACCGGCTGGTCCTGAACCAGCTGAACTTCGGCGACCCGGTGGCCGGAGCGCCTGCGAGCCTGCCGGTGAAGCTGGCAGTGGCGCTGCTGGCCGACCGCAATGGCATGATCGACATCGACCTGCCCATCAGCGGTTCGCTCAACGACCCGCAGTTTTCACTGGGACCGGTGATCTTCAAGGTCATCGTCAACATCATCGGAAAGGCCCTGACCGCGCCTTTCAGCCTGCTGGCAAGCGCATTTGGCGGTGGCGGCGACGAACTCAGTGTGGTGGGCTTTTCGCCCGGCCTGGCTGTTCTGGAGCCGGAAGCACGGCAGGGGCTGGACAAGGTGGCCAGGGCCCTGGCGGACAGGCCTGCGCTCAAGATGACCGTGGTCGGCACAGCCAGCCTGGATGTCGAGCGTGACGCCATCAAGCGCGAGCGCCTGAAGCAACTCGTGGCCGGCGAGAAGCGCCGCGAAGCCGTGCGCGCGGGCAGTACGGCAACGGCAGTTGTCGCCGTCAGTGCCGCGGAATATCCGGCGCTCCTGAAGGAGGCCTACCGCCGCGCGGACATCAAGAAGCCGCGCAACGCCATTGGCATTGCCAAGGATATCCCGCAGGCAGAGATGGAAGAACTGCTGCTGGCCAACATGGTGGTCACCGAAGACGCCGTGCGTGAGCTGGCCGTTCAGCGCGGTGTCGCGGTAAGGGACTATCTGGCAGGCCAGAAGCTGCCACTGGACCGCCTTTATCTGGGCGCTGCCAAAGCGGTTCCACCCGAGGCCAAATGGAGCCCGCGGGCAGAAATGAACCTGGCGGCGCAGTAAAAGCCTGGGTCGGGCGGGAACTATTCCAGGGAGCCGTGGAACCGGCTCTGCCGGGCCACTGGCTCCGCCCCCCTTGGGGGGAGCGGCCGCAGGCCGGACGGGGGGGTTACCTTAAGTCCAGAGTGAACGGGAACTCCTTGCTCCCTGGCACGTTGATCGTTGCCTGCGGCACCTGCATCACGCCCGGTGTGTGGCCCATGCGGGAGAAGCGCGCCAGGCGGCGGCTTTCCGCCTCGTAGGAGTTGACCGGGAAGGTGTCGTAGTTGCGCCCGCCCGGGTGGGCGACATGGTACTGGCAGCCGCCCAGCGAGCGCTTCATCCAGGTGTCCACGATGTCAAAGGTCAGCGGCGCATGAACACCGATGCTGGGGTGCAGCGCCGATGGGGGGTTCCAGGCCTTGTAGCGCACGCCGGCCACAAACTCGCCGGCCACGCCGGTGGACTGCATGGGCATGGCACGGCCATTGACGGTCACCACATACCGGCTCTGGTTCATGCCGGTGACGCGCACTTCGATGCGTTCAAGGGATGAGTCCACATAGCGCACGGTGCCGCCGGCCGAGCCTTCCTCGCCCATCACATGCCAGGGCTCCAGCGCATTGCGCAGCGTCATCTCCATGCCCATGGTGCTGACCTCGCCCACAAGCGGGAAGCGGAACTCGAGGTGGGGGTCGAACCAGGAGGCGTCAAACGCGTAGCCGGCCATGTTCATCTCGGCCATCACGTCGGCAAAGTCCATCTTCACGAAGGTCGGCAGCAGGAAGCGGTCGTGAAGCTCGGTGCCCCAGCGGGTAGCCGGCGCCGCATAGGGCTTGTTCCAGAAGCGCGCCACCAGTGCGCGCAACAGCAGCTGCTGCGCGATGCTCATGCGCGCATGAGGCGGCATTTCGAAGGCGCGCAGTTCCAGCAGGCCGAGGCGGCCGGTCGTGGAGTCGGGCGAGTACATCTTGTCGATGCAGAACTCGCTGCGGTGGGTGTTGCCCGTCACATCCACCAGGATGTTGCGCAGCGTGCGGTCCACCATCCAGGGCGGCATGTCCTGCCCCAGTTCCTCGCGGCTGCGGCGGATCTCGCGCAGGGCGATCTCCAGTTCATAGAGCTGGTCGTTGCGGGCTTCATCGACGCGCGGGGCCTGGCTGGTCGGGCCGATGAACATGCCGCTGAACAGGTAGCTCAGGGACGGGTGGTTGTGCCAGTACAGCAGCAGGCTGGCCAGCAGCTCCGGCTTGCGCAGGAAGGGGCTGTCGGCGGGCGTGGCGCCGCCCATCACGAAGTGAT
>CAZFKW010000479.1:0-2401 GCA_964519795.1 uncultured Ramlibacter sp.
GATCGGCCTCGAGGAGAAGGGGCAGCTCGCCCGCTTCGAGGAAGAGTACAAGCGCGCAGCCAAGCTGCCCGCCTTCCAGAGCCTGTTCACCGAAGTGGACCTGGCTCACGCAGCCGAGGACGTGCACAACGGCTACTTCTCCATTGACAAGAAGGGCGGCTGGTCCGACACGGCCGAGAACAACGCTGGCAACCGCGACAACGCCGAGCGGGCCTACAGCCTCATCATGAAGGACAAGGAAAAGCTCCTGGCCTTCGACACGCCGCTGAAGTTCATCTTTTCGCACTCGGCGCTGAAGGAAGGTTGGGACAACCCCAACGTCTTTCAGATTTGCACCCTGCGAGAAATGGGCACCGAGCGCGAGCGCAGGCAGACCATCGGCCGAGGCCTGCGCTTGTGCGTGGACCAGGATGGCCAGCGCGTGCGTGGTTTCGAAGTCAACCGCCTGACCGTCATCGCCACCGAGTCTTATGAGCAATTCGCCGAGAACCTGCAGAAGGAAATTGAGGCGGACACGGGCATCCGCTTTGGCGTGCTGGAGCAGCACCAGTTTGCTGGGATCGCTATCAAGGCTGCCGACGGCACGCTGACGCCGCTGGGTGTGGACAAGTCCAAAGCCTTGTGGGACCACCTGAAGGCCGCCGGGCATTTGGATGCCAAGGGCAAGGTGCAGGACTCGCTGAAGCTGGCTCTTAAGAATGGCACCCTGGCCCTGCCCGAAGACTTCGAGGCGCAGCGCGGCCAGATTGCCGAGGTGTTGCGCAAGGTGTCGGGGCGGTTGGAAGTCAAGAACGCCGACGAGCGCAAGGCGGCTCCGTTGCGTAAGGACAAGGACGGCAAGGCGGTCTACCTGTCCGAGGAGTTCAAGGCGCTCTGGGACCGCATCAAGCACCAGACGACCTACCGCGTGCAGTTTGATAACGCCAAACTCCTGCAGGCCTGCATTGCCGGGCTGCAGAAGGCTCCCGCCATCGCCAAGGCGCGGCTACAGTGGCGCAAGGCCGACATAGCCATCGGCAAGGCCGGCGTGCAAGCCACCGAGAAGGAAGGTGCCGCCACAGTGGTGCTGGATGAGTCGGACATCGAGCTGCCGGACCTGCTGACCGACCTGCAGGACCGCACGCAGCTCACGCGCCGCAGCATGGACGACTTCAAACGTAACCCGCAGCAGTTCATCGAGCAGACGGCTGAAATCATCAACCGCTGCAAGCGCCTGGCGCTGGTGGACGGCATCAAGTACCAGAAGATCGGCGACGAGCATTTCTACGCCCAGGAGCTGTTTGCCAAGGACGAGCTGACCGGCTACCTGCGAAACATGCTGCTGGACACAAAGCGGTCCATCTACGAGCACGTTATTTATGACTCGACCACCGAGCGCGACTTTGCTGATGCGCTGGAGAAAAACAACGGAGTGGTGCTCTACGCCAAGCTGCCAAGTTGGTTCAAGGTGCCCACGCCGCTGGGTCCGTACAACCCCGACTGGGCCATCTTGTTCGACCAAGACGGTACGCAGCGGCTGTACTTCGTCGTCGAAACTAAGAGCAGCCTGTTCACCGACGACCTGCGTAGCAAGGAAGACGCGAAGATCAAGTGCGGCGAGGCGCACTTTGCAGCGTTGGGGGGCGGTGAAAATCCGGCGCGTTATATGGTCGCCACATCGTTTGGGGATTTGCTGAAAACGATGTAATGAAACAACTTCGTACACCCGGCTGACATACCCAACTCTTTGGGCGGTTTGGCCTTCAAGCCGACCAGGTACTACTTGCTCCGAACGCCAGGACGGTGGTCCCTAGCCAAGTACTGGTGGGTTGCCAACAAGATTGCCATCTTGAATGATGCCAGCAAAGCGAGTGTTCTAAGAGATGAAAATCACAAAAGGCAAGCGCAGCGCGTCAGGCCCGTGGGCGCCTGTGGGCAAGGGGGTGCGAGGGGTGGGAATGTGGGCAAGTCGCAGGCTTGTCCATATTTCCATGCCGATCCCCGCTTGTCCACGGGATCAAGACAGATCACTTGGTTTCAATTTGGACGCCGAAGACACGCACAGCCAGTCCTTTGTTTCCGGGCTGGAGGGCAAGGCCAACGAGGGAGGCAATCACGAGCAGAACGATGAGGTGGTATGCGTTTTTCATGCCTCCCATCATGTTGTCACGACGAGCAAAAGGCACTGCGGCCCAATTTCGCAATTCGTCGTGAGTCGCCGCCGAGCGGCCCAAGGTGCGGCTTTATACGATATAGATTATGTTAAATGGCTTCAACATAACATTGCATCATATAGTGGGCGGGGTGCGGCGTCTAGCGCTCGTGATCCTTGCTTGGGGTGGGAGGCGTTGACTTGTCGGTTTCGGTGGAAGGGGTCTCCTCGTTTTCAGTGCAATAAGTGACGGTACGAAAAGCTAGCACT
>CAZFKW010000480.1:0-2389 GCA_964519795.1 uncultured Ramlibacter sp.
AGCGCGGTCATGCCTGGCTGCTGCAGGGCCCGTCCGGCCTCGGCCAATACGAACTCGCAATGGGCATGGTCTGCGGCTGGCTGTGCGAGAGCCCGACTGTCCACGGGGCCTGCGGCGAGTGTGGCAGCTGCCACGCCATTGGCGTGCGCACGCATGCGGACCTTTGCGTGCTCATGCCTGAAACCTGGATGCTGGAGCTTGGCTGGCCGCTCGGTGAGAAGGCCCAGTCGGATATCGATGACAAGAAGCGCAAGCCCAGCAAGGAGATCCGTGTTGAGGCGATGCGTGACGCTGTGGAATTCGCGCAACGCACCAGCGCGCGCGGACGCGGCAAGGCCGTTCTGGTGTATCCGGCTGAACGCATGAACCACGTCACGGCCAACGCACTCCTCAAGACACTGGAGGAGCCGCCGGGGGACGTCCGCTTTGTACTCGCCAGTGGAGCCGCGCACATGCTCCTGCCCACGATCCGCAGCCGCTGCCTTGGCCATACGATGGCATGGCCCGATCCGGACGACGCCCGGAAATGGCTGGTAGAGCAGGGCGTCGATGCCTCTCAAGCCGCAGCCTTGCTGCGCGCCGCCGGTGGCCGGCCAAGCGATGCGCTGCAGGCAAGTCTGGGTGGGCTCGACCCGAAGATGTGGTCGCTCCTGCCCAAGGCGCTGGCACGCGGTGATGCTTCGGCACTGGCGAACTGGGTGCCAGCGCAGGCCGTAGACGCTTTGCAGAAGGTCTGCCATGACCTCATGGCGGTGCGTTCGGGCGCGTCACCGCGTTTTTTTGACGCTGCGGACCTGCCTTCAGGCACTGCCATCGGTGGCCTTGCCCGCTGGTCGCGCGAGCTGGCGCGAACCGCCCGTACCGTGGAGCATCCGTTCAATGCCGGGTTGATGCTTGAATCGCTTGTGAGCCAGGCCCACATCGCCCTAAACTCAAGGCATTAAAGTCCTGGTATGAGCAACCCGTCACCGACCACTCCCCGTCCGAGCGTCATCCAGCTGGCCATCAAGGAAAAGGCCGCCTTGTACGCCGCCTACATTCCGCTGTTCACCGAGGGCGGCATTTTCATCCCGACAACACGCGACTACCGGCTGGGTGACGACGTCTACGTGCTGCTGTCCTTGCCTGATGACCCGCAGCGCTATCCCGTTGCCGGCAAGGTGGCGTGGGTAACGCCTCCCAAAGCTGCTGGAAACCGCACGCAGGGCGTCGGCATCCGGTTCCCGGCGGATGAAAAGTCCCGGCTGCTCAAGCTCAAGATCGAGGAAGTGCTTGGCGGCCACCTGGCCTCGGAGCGGCCAACGCAGACGATCTGAGCCGGCCAACCCTTGTGCCTGCGGCGTCTTTGCGCGGCAGTTTCCCTGACTTGCCCAGGTGCTGGCATTCTTTCCGTTTGACCATGTTCGTTGACTCCCACTGCCACCTAACTTTCCCGGAACTGGCCAGCCAGCTGCCGCAGATTCGCCAGGCCATGGAGCTGGCCCGGGTCGACCGCGCCCTGTGCATCTGCACAACCCTTGAGGAATTTGGGGACGTTCATGCACTGGCCATGACCCACGACAACTTCTGGGCTACCGTGGGCGTTCACCCGGATACTGAAGGCGTTACCGAACCGTCGCTGGAGGACCTGCTGCTGCGGGCAGATTTACCCAGAGTTGTCGGCATCGGCGAAACGGGCCTGGACTACTACCGGCTTGGTACCCGGACCATTGCCGACATGGAGTGGCAACGAGACCGGTTCCGCACCCATATCCGGGCCGCGCGGCAGGCCGGCAAACCACTGGTCATCCATACCCGCAGCGCGTCAAACGACACCATCGCAATCCTGAAAGATGAGGGCGAGGACGGAACGGCAGGCTCGGCGGGTGGTGTGTTTCACTGCTTTACTGAAACTGCGGCGGTGGCCCGGGCAGCCCTTGACTTGGGTTTTTACATTTCGTTTTCCGGGATCCTTACTTTCAAGAGTGCGCAGGACATCCGGGACGTGGCCGCTTTCGTGCCGCTGGATCGCCTGCTTGTTGAAACTGACAGCCCCTACCTCGCGCCGGTTCCGTACCGGGGCAAGACCAACAACCCCTCATATGTACCTCATGTTGCGCGGCAGCTGGCGGACATACGTGGGCTGACGGTGGAGGAGATCGCGGGCCTCACCAGCCGCAATTTCGAGAACCTGTTCAGCGAGGTTTCAACATGAGAAAATACATTAAATATATAACATATCTATATGTATTTATTGGATATTCCATCGCCAACGCCGGCTCCTATGAAGATTTTTTCATAGCCATCAAACAGGACAATCCATCGGCAATCCGCAGCCTGCTGCAACGCGGATTCGACGCCAATACGCTTGACCCGGCCGGTGTGCACGGCCTCATGCTCGCCCTGAATG
>CAZFKW010000481.1:0-2386 GCA_964519795.1 uncultured Ramlibacter sp.
GTGCCGCCCCCCTTGAGGGGGGTGACGCGAAGCGGCGCGGGGGGTGTTTCATCCTAGTGCCCTCCCGTCAGCACACCGGAAGCGGCCAGCAGGACCACCGCCGCCACCAGACAACAGATCGCGGCGTAGGCGTGATCGCGCCGCTTCAGGTACAGGGGGATCAGGCCCATCAGGGGCGCCAGCGAGCAGCCGGCCAGCAGGGCAATGCCGATGAGGTTGGCCACGTCGCCCTTGTGGGCCAGCGCCAGCCAGCCCCAGCCCGTGGGCGTGTCGGTGCGCTGCAGGAATTCACCCACTGGCAGGTTCCACAGGCCGGGCAGATCCTCCAGCGGGACATGGGGCGGCAACAGCCCGGTCAGGTAGGCCGCAAAACTGATAAACAGTGCCACCACGCCGACGCGTGTGCCCCAGTCGAGCAACAGCGCATAGCGCGATGCCTCGGCTTGTTGTTGCAGGGCGTTCGTGGATGGTGGGGTGTTCATGGAGGTGTCGCTTTCAGGCCCAGATGCCCAGTCCCTTGAGCAGCGCCCGGATGCCCGCAAACAGCAGCAGGGCAATGACCATCCTGCGGATGATCGACGCTTTGAGCACATGCAGCAACCGGGCGCCCAGGCGCGCACCCAGCATCATGCCCACTACCGACGGCACGGCGATCATCGGCAGCACCGCGCCCCGGTTCAGGTAGACCCAGGCGGCGGACGAGTCCACCAGCGACAGCACCAGACCCGACGTGCCCGCGGACACCTTGAGGGGCGCGCCCATCAGCAGGTTGAGCGCCGGCACATTGGCCCAGCCCGCGCCGATGCCGAACATCCCCGCCATGACGCCGATGGCCAGGAACAGGACCAGCCCCATGGGCGTGCGATGAACCTGCCAGTCGATCGAGCGCCCCGACGCGCCGTCGATGAACACGCCGTGTATGCCCAGGGCGGACGACAGGCGGTCCGGTTGCGGCACGTGAGGGAACTCCGATTTTTTGGACACCAGCATCAGCACCACGATGCCCAGCACGATCACGCCCAGAGCGGTCTGGATCGGCAGGCAGGGCCAGGCCCAGCAACGCACCGGCAATGGAACTCATGCAGGCCAGCAAGGCCAGCGGCAGTGCCAGGCGCAAGCTGGCCAGGCCACCCCGCAGCAGAAAAGGCCCTGCAGCAAGGGCACTCGCCAGCGCCACCAGCAGTCCGGCGCCGCGCACAAAATCCAGATGGAAGGGAAAGAAGCCGCCGATGATCGGAACGAAGAGCGTGCCGCCGCCGATGCCGGCGGGCACCGCCACGATGCCGATGAGGAAGCAGGTGACGAACAGGGCCAGTGGCCAGAACCACCACGGCATCGCACTCCCGGGCACCGCGCTGTCGCCGGCGAACGCCAGGTCGGGCAGCATGAACAACCAGCCCCAGGCCACGCAGGCTTTCAAAACGGGCATCAACGACGCAGGGGTCAACCGGGGCATGGTGGACCGCATTCAGGAGATGGTCTGGTAGTACAGGTTTTGCGGGTGGTTCGCCTGCGCAAAAAAGTACCAGCGCTCGGCCAGCAAGCCCACGTACTGCAGGGCAAAGGCCGCCAGCAGCCAGGCTGTGGATGAACTGGACAGGGCCAGCGCCAGGCACAGCAGCGGCAAGGGAAACACCAGCAGCAGGAAGATCCATTTCACCGAGCGCAGCAGGTTGGCGCTCTGGCCGTGGAAAAACTCCCGTGTGTTGAACGAGCCGCCCATGAAACCCTGCGCCTTTTGCACGATGCGCGGGTGCTTGATGCCGATGGCGCTTTGCAAGGACGATTTGGGTTTGAGGCGGGCGTTGCGCACCAGCGAGGCGCCGCGTGAGACGGCGGCCAGCAACGTGAACCCGGTGGCAGCGAGCGCGTAGGGGGGCACCAGATCGGGCATGCCCAGCAGGGCCGCGAGCAGCGTGGCCAGGGTGAGGCCCGATGCACAACCCAGCAGCAGGTAGTTCAACAGGGTCAGGGGGCTGGCCCACTCCTGCAGGAAGCGGACCGAGGCATAGATCATCGCGGTACAGACGAACAGCGCCAGGCTGAGCAGGGCGGTCACGGCGCCGATCGGCACGGTCTGGGTCCAGCCCAGATACTGGGCGCTGCCATACACCAACAGCCCCAGCATGAACAGGGGCAGGGCGATGACCTCGCGCGACAGCCAGGACGTTCGCCACATCGTGGCCGAGCGCCAGGCGCGCTCGGGGCGTCCCAGGTGGAAGAACGAGGCGATCAGCCCCAGCCCCGTCAGCACCAGCGCCACCAGACTGCCCAGGAACAGGAACTGCCGGCTGGCGGCTGCGTCGGTCTGGGACAGAAGGGTCAGTTCGGCGCCATACAGCGCAAAAAACAGCCCTTGCGCGGCACCAATCAACGTCGTCAAAAA
>CAZFKW010000482.1:0-2375 GCA_964519795.1 uncultured Ramlibacter sp.
CTCGTCGCCTGCGACTTTCTGGATGCCAATGATGGGGCCAAAACTTTCTTCCCTCATCAGTTCCATGCTGTGGTTCACGCCACTGAATACCGTCGCGTCGAACCAGTTGCCGGGGCCGGCGCCGCGTGCTCCGCCGGCCAGCAGCGTTGCGCCTTTGGCGGTTGCATCCTTCACCTGCGCATCCAGCACATCCAGCTGCGGAGCGCGGGTGATGGCGCCGATGTAGGTGTCTTCACTCTCGGGGTTTCCGCGCCGGAAGGTCTTCACCGTGTCGACAAATGCGGCGACAAAGGCATCGTGGATCTTCTCGTGCACATAGATGCGCTCCACCGAGCAGCAGCTCTGGCCTGTGTTGTACATCGCGCCATCGGCCAGCGACTCCGCCGCCGCCTTCGGGTCCGCGTCGTCGCACACATAGGTCGGGTCCTTGCCGCCCAGCTCCAGCTGCAGCTTGATGAAGCGGTTGCCCACGGCCTGCGCGATGCGCCGGCCAGTGGCGACGGATCCGGTGAAGAAGACGCCGTCCACATCCTGCCCCAGCAGCGCAGCGCCGACCGGGCCGGCGCCAACGAGGCAGGCCATGACATCTTCAGGAACGCCGGCCTCATGCAGCAGCCGCGTGATTTCAAGGCCGGTCATGGCCGCATACTCGGAAGGTTTGTACAGCACCGAATTGCCGGCCAGCAGCGCCGGCAGGATGACGTTGCAGCCGACAAACCAGGGATAGTTCCATGCCGATATATTGGCGACCACACCCAGCGGCGCATGCTGGATCTGCTCGGTCATGCCTCCATCGTTGAAGACGGTTTCAGAGGCCAGCGTTGCATCGGCTTCCTGCAGGAAGAAGTCGATACGTCCCAACAGGCCGTTAAGTTCATTGCGGGACATCTTGATCGGTTTGCCGGTCTCGCGGGTCATGGTGAGGGCCAGCGACTCCAGGTCGCGCACCACACCCTCGCGGAACTTCGCGATGCACGCCTTGCGGACGACAAGCGGGAGCGTGGCCCAGGCAGGCTGCGCGGCGCGGGCTTTGGTCGCTTTGGCCGCAACGCTGGATTCGTCGTCGGCCGGCAGGCGGGTAATGGCTTCGCCGGTGGCGGGGTTGGTGACTTCAAGCTGGTTCATGCGTTGCGGGCGGCCTTCGCCGCTTCCAGAAAATCTTTCAACAAGGGGGAGTCGTCCACGACGCCAAGCTGCGGAAAGTGGAATTCAGGGTGCCACTGGACAGCGCTGATCCACGGGCCGGCGGTGCAGCGGATCGCCTCGATCACGCCATCGTCGGACGACAGCGCCTCCACGGCAAAGCCGGCAGCGAGGTCCTTGATGCCCTGGTGATGCACGCTGTTGATGGTATGACGCTCGGTGCCGAGCAGGCCGGCCAGGCGCGTACCGGGCAGGATGTCGACCTGGTGGAAGTTCAGGTCATAGGCGGCTGCGTCGCGGTGCACCCGCGCCCCCGGCTTCTGGGTCGCAATGTCCTGGTAGAGCGTGCCGCCATGCGCGACGTTGATGAGCTGTAGCCCGCGGCAGATACCGAACACCGGCTTGCCCGCAGCAACGAAGGCCTGCACCAACGCGATCTCGTACTCGTCGCGCACGCGGTCGCCGCTCCACTCGGGTCGCAGCGGCTCCTCGCCATAGCTGCCAGGCCAGACATCGGCGCCGCCGTGCATCACAAGACCGTCGAGCGAGATTGCATAGTCAGCGAGGCTGATGTCACCACGAAAGGTATCGCCACTGGGCGCCGGCACCATGAACGGCAGCGCGCCCTGCGACATGACCCAGTGCGCGGTGGACTGCTCGATCCACTGCAGCGTCTTGCTCGGCGCCGACTTGCGGCCTTCGTCCGGGTGGAAGAAGCAGGCGCTGATGCCGATGCGAAGGCGGCTGCTCATGCTTCTTCTCCCGGTCCTTCAACAGCAGCACCTGCTGCGCTGAGCCAAAGAGGCGCGCATTGCGCACGGCTTCTCACGCAATTTTTGTAGCCTGCGGTGAGCGGTGTGTGCGCCGGGCCGGCCGACGTCACCGGCCGCTGTGCGGCTTCCCTGTGCTGCTCTGTCTCGCGGGCCACTGCGGAACTCACTCCGTTCGCTTCGCTCTCTCCGTTCAGACAACCGCAGTGAAAATGTTGACGAAGCGCGCTGCGCGCGCGCCCGCAAGCCATGCGCTGCTCGGCGGTGCCTCCACGGCCGGCCCGGCGCACACACCGCTCACCGCGAGATGGATGTTGTCTCAGGCCTGAGAGGAAGTCCTCTGTGGCGCACCAACAAAGCTGGCTGCAAGGCTGTGGGCAGGGCTGGCGGCGCGCCTCTTTGGCGCTGAGCACCGGAAGAATCGAGGGTTGCTCCGCGGAACGCGGAGAAGCGAAGGAGCGA
>CAZFKW010000483.1:0-2345 GCA_964519795.1 uncultured Ramlibacter sp.
CGCACTGCGGCCCGCGTGTCCTGAAGGCCGCCTGCGGGCGGCTTTTTCATTGGGCGAGGCTCACAGTCCTGCCGTACACTCGCTGACTTGACTCCCCCGATGACTACCCATGCATGACGGCAATGACCTGACCTCCGACAACGGCGACGAAGTCGTGGTGATCCGCAAGCGGCGCAAGGGCATCTACGTCCTGCCCAACCTGTTCACGCTGGCGGCGCTGTTCGGTGGCTTCTATGCAGTCGTCATGGCCATGAACAACCGCTTTGACCTCGCGGCGGTCGGGATTTTCTGTGCGATGGTGCTGGACAGCCTGGACGGGCGGGTCGCCCGCATGACCAATACCCAGAGCGCATTCGGCGAGCAGATGGACTCGCTGTCTGACATGGTGTCCTTTGGTGCGGCACCTGCCCTGATTGCCTACGAGTGGGCACTCAGGGACCTGGGCCGCTGGGGCTGGATATCCGCATTCGTGTATTGCGCCTGCGCGGCATTGCGGCTGGCTCGCTTCAACGTCAATACCGGGGTTGTGGACAAGCGCTATTTCCAGGGCCTGCCGTCGCCAGCCGCAGCGGCGTTGGTGGCGGGTTTCATCTGGGTGGTGACGGACAGCGGGATCAAGGGAACCGACGACCTGCTGGGCATCAGCATTCCGTGGATGGTGTTCGCATTGGCGCTCTATGCAGGCCTCACGATGGTGACGAATGTGCCCTTTTACAGCTTCAAGGACGTGAGCATGAAACGCAGCGTCCCGTTTGCCGTGATCGTCCTGATTGCCCTTGGCATTGCCGTGATCAATATCGACCCGCCCATCGTCCTGTTCAGCCTGTTTGTGTTCTATGGCTTGAGCGGGTACGTCATCTATGTGTGGCGCAGGGCCAAGGGCCAGCGCACCAGCGTCATCAGCACGTCAACGGAAGAGCCCGAAGAGCGCGGGCTGCACAAATAGCTTGCCACGCACCCGGGAAGCTGTGCTACAGTGATGACCATGAACCAAATTTCGCTGGCGCTACTGCTAATCCCCTACGGGCGGAGACGGTAGCGCGCGCGCAAACCCTCAAAACGGCCCGTATGCACCAGCAACGGGCCGTTTTCATTTGGGTTGCTGGTTTTCAAGTTTTCAAGGAAGTCATCATGATGTTGAAGCAGCCTCAAGCCAAATACCGCGCATTCCCGCGTGTCCAGTTGTCCGACCGCACCTGGCCCGACGCCGTGCTGGACAAAGCCCCCATCTGGGCCAGCGTGGACCTGCGTGACGGCAACCAGTCGCTGATTGAACCCATGGACTCGGCGCGCAAGCTGCGCATGTTCAACGCGCTGGTGAAGATCGGTTTCAAGGAAATCGAGGTCGGCTTCCCGTCCGCGTCCCAGACCGAGTTTGACTTCGTGCGCAAGCTCATCGAGGAAGACCTTGTGCCGGATGACGTGACCATCCAGGTGCTGACGCAGGCCCGCGAACCCCTGATCCAGCGCACCTTCGAATCGCTCAAGGGTGCCAAACGCGCGATCGTCCATCTCTACAACGCGACGGCGCCTGTCATGCGCAAGGTTGTACTCGGCATGAACGATGACGAGATCGTGGAACTGGCCACCAGCAACGCGCAGATCATCAAGGACCTTGCCGCGAAGCAGCCTGGAACGAAGTGGACTTTCGAGTACTCACCCGAGATGTTCTCCGGCACCGAGCTGGAGTTCTCCAAGCGGGTCGTTGATGCCGTGACAGCCGTCTGGCAGCCGACGCCGCAGCACAAGTGCATCATCAACCTCCCGTCCACCGTCGAGCATTCCACGCCGAACATCTTTGCCGACATGATGGAGTGGATGCACCGCAACCTCCAGCGGCGCGACGCCATTGTGCTGTCAGTGCATCCGCACAACGACCGCGGCACCGGCACGGCTGCAGGCGAGTTCGCGTTGATGGCCGGCGCCGACCGCGTGGAGGGGTGCCTCTTTGGCAATGGCGAGCGCACCGGCAACGTGGACCTGGTCAACATTGCGCTCAACCTCTACACGCAGGGTGTGTCTCCTGGCCTTGATTTCTCCAACATCGACGAGATCCGCTCCACGGTGGAGTACTGCAACCAGTTGCCGGTGCACCCGCGCCACCCGTATGTGGGCGACCTGGTCTATACGTCGTTCTCGGGATCGCACCAGGACGCCATCAAGAAAGCCTTTGCAGCCCGCAAGGATGGCGACATCTGGGACATGCCTTACCTCCCCATCGACCCCAAGGACCTGGGCCGCAGTTATGAAGCCGTGATCCGGGTGAACAGCCAGTCGGGCAAGGGCGGCATTTCCTATCTGCTGGAAAGCGAATACGGTCTTGAGTTGCCGCGCCGCCTGCAGAT
>CAZFKW010000484.1:0-2331 GCA_964519795.1 uncultured Ramlibacter sp.
GTTGCGCTCGGCCTCGCCGTGCACCAGCACGTCCAGGCCCAGGGCCTCCTGCTCCCGCACCGAGCGGGTGATCTCGGCCTGCATCGCCACCCTGTAGGCCGTCTCGTCGATCTCGCCCGCCTTGAACTGGTTGCGGACCTTGCGGATCTCCGCCGTCTGCGGGAAGGAGCCGATGGTCGTGGTGGGAAACTTCGGCAGCTTCAGCAGCGCGGCCTGCCTCGCGGCGCGTTCGGCATAGGCATGCTGGCGCTCACCCAGCGCTGCATCGACCCCGGCCAGGGCGGCCTTCACGGCCGGGTTGCTGACGCGTGGCGAGCTGCGGCGCGCCTCGATGGCGGCGCGGTTGGCCGAAAGCTCGGCCTTGACCGCATCCCGGCCCTGGTTCAGCGCGGCGGCGAGCACCCGCAGCTCGCCCAGCTTCTGCAGAGCGAACGCCAGCCAGGACGCGACCTCGGCATCCAGCTTCCGCTCGCTTTCCAGGTCCACCGGCACATGCAGCAGCGAGCACGAGGGCGCGATCCACAGGCGATCGCCGAGTCGCCCGGCCAGGGGCTCGAGCCAGTCGAGTGCGGCACCGAGATCGGTCTTCCAGATGTTGCGACCGTTGATGACACCGAGCGACAGCACCTTGTGCCTGGGCATCAGGTTGATGAGCGGCAGCACGCCATGGCGGTCGTTGATCGCGTCGATGTGCAGGCCGGCCACGGGGAGGTTGGCCGCGAGCCAGGCGTTCTCCCGCAGCTCGCCGAAATAGCTGGCCAGCAGGATCTTGACGCGGCATGCCTTGAGCTGATGGTAGGCGGTATTGAAGGCATGGCGCCAGCCCTCGTCCAGCTCGGTCACCAGAAGCGGCTCGTCGATCTGCACCCATTCGACGCCCTCGGCGGCCAGCATGCCGAGCAGCTCGGCGTAGACCGGCAGCAGCCGCTCCAGCAGGGCCAGCCGGTTCGAGTCGTCCTTGGCCTTGCCGATGGCGAGATAGGTCACCGGGCCGATGATCACCGGCTTGGGCCTGACGCCCTGCCGGCGCGCCTCGTCGAGCTGGGACAGCAGGCGCGAGGCATCGAGCTCGAACGCCGTATCCGCATGGAACTCCGGCACGATGTAGTGGTAGTTGGTGTCGAACCACTTGGTCATCTCACCGGCGGCCACGCCGCCGCAGCAAGCCGCATGGTCATCGCCCGACTGCGCGGAGCGTCCGCGGGCGACGCGGAAGTAGTTGTCCAGCACGTCCCCATGAAAGCCGCGCACACGCTCGGGCAGGTTGCCCAGCGTGAAGCTCATGTCGAGCACCTGGTCGTAGAAGGAGAAGTCGCCCACCGGCACGAGGTCGACGCCGGCCTGGTCGGCCCAGTGACGCTGGCGCAGCCGGGCGCCTACCGCCTCCAGCTCGTCGCGGGAGGACTGCCCCTTCCAGTACGACTCGAGCGCGAATTTCAGTTCCCGCTTCGCGCCGATGCGCGGAAAGCCGAGGTTGTGCGTGGTGACCATGGAAGTCCTGCGCCTGTTGCCTGAAAAATAGGCATCGTAGTTGTGTATATCCATGAAGTAAAATGGTCATTTCTCACGGATGAATTATTTATATTCATGAATTCATGATCGAAAGAATCCACCTGGCGATCGTTCGGGAAGTCGACCGGCAAGGCTCGCTGACCGCCGCCGCCGCCACGCTCTGCCTGACCCAGTCGGCGCTGAGCCACTCGGTCCGCAAGCTCGAGGAGAAGCTAGGCACCGAGGTATGGGTCCGGGAAGGCCGCAGCCTGCGGCTCACCCAGGCAGGCCAGTACCTGCTCGCGGTTGCGAACCGCGTCCTGCCTCAGCTGGATCTGGCCGAAGAGCGCCTGCAGCAGTTCGCGCAGGGTGAGCGCGGCACCCTGCGGATCGGCATGGAATGCCACCCCTGCTACCAGTGGCTGCTGAAGGTGGTCTCGCCCTACCTCGCCGCCTGGCCGGACGTCGATGTGGACGTCAAGCAGAAGTTCCAGTTCGGCGGCATCGGGGCGCTGTTCGCCTACGAGATCGACCTGCTGGTGACGCCCGACCCGATGCCCAGGCCGGGCCTGCACTTCGAACCGGTCTTCGACTACGAGCAGGTGCTCGTCGTGAGCCGGCGACACCCGCTCGGGGGCCGAACCTGGGTCGAGCCGAGGCAACTCGTCCCCGAGACGCTGATCACCTATCCGGTGAGCATCGAGCGGCTGGACATCTACACCAGGTTCCTTATGCCCGCCAGCGTCACTCCGCGTCGCCACAAGACGATCGAGACCACCGACATCATGCTGCAGATGGTGGCCAGCGGCCGCGGCGTCGCCGCCCTTCCCCGCTGGCTCG
>CAZFKW010000485.1:0-2296 GCA_964519795.1 uncultured Ramlibacter sp.
GGGGGCGAGCCAGGGCGTCAGAGCTTGACGACCTGCAGGCCCGGCAGCGTAGGGGCGGCAAACTCTTCCTGGTCAAACGCCATGTCGCCGTCTTCGCTGGCCATGCCTGTCACCTTGAGACCCTTGAAATCGTAGTGCGTTCCGTCCAACAGGTGCGAAGGCACAACATTCTGTAACGCACCGAACATGCTCTCGATGCGCCCGGGGTGCTTTTTCTCCCACTCCCGCAGCATGGCGCCCACCTGCTTGCGCTGCAGGTTTTCCTGGCTGCCGCAAAGCGTGCAGGGAATGATGGGAAAAGCCTTGTGCTGCGCCCACCGCGTGAGGTCCTTCTCGGGCACATAGGCCATGGGCCGGATCACGATGTGCCGGCCATCGTCGCTTACCAGCTTGGGCGGCATGCTCTTGAGCTTGCCGCCGAAGAACATGTTCAGGAAAAAGGTCTGGAGGATGTCGTCACGGTGGTGGCCCAGCGCCACCTTGGTCGCACCCAACTCGTCCGCCACGCGGTACAGGATGCCGCGCCGCAGCCGGCTGCACAGGCTGCACAGGGTCTTGCCCTCGGGTACCACCCGCTTGACGATGGAATAGGTGTCCTGGTTCTCGATGTGGAAGGGCACACCGAGCTGCTCCAGATAGGCCGGCAGCACATGCTCGGGGAAACCCGGCTGCTTCTGGTCCAGGTTGACGGCAATCAGGTCGAAGTGGATGGGCGCGCGGGCCTTGAGCTTGAGCAGGATGTCGAGCATGCCGTAGCTGTCCTTGCCGCCCGAGACGCAGACCATGACCTTGTCGCCTTCCTCGATCATGTTGAAGTCCATGATCGCGCGGCCGACTTCGCGGCACAGGCGCTTCTCCAGCTTGTGGGTTTCCCGCTCGATCTTCATGTCCTGCGCGAAGGAGGTGCCGGGGGATGTGCCGGCCTCCGTGCCAAAGGACGTACCAGTGGACGCATCAGTGGACGCACCGGTGGACGCACCGGTGGACGTGCCGGGGGCTGCGGTTTCTTCGGTGTCAATCCAGACTGCACTCATGGGGGTATTGTCGCACCGCCATCGGGGCGCGGCGGTTACATTGTGGGCGGCACTGTTCACAACAAGGATCACGATCCATGGCGAATCGACGGCATGTACTTCAAGCGGGCACGGCACTGGCTGGCAGCGTCCTGTGGCTTCCGTCCGCGCGGGCTGCAGACAGCTGGGCGGCCATCGAGGCGAAGGCCCGGGGCCGGAAGGTGTTCTTCAATGCCTGGGGCGGGAGTGAGCGAACCAATGCCTATATCCAGTGGGCGGCCGCGCAGGTGTCGGCCCGTTGGGGTGTATCGCTGGAGCATGTCAGGATTGCGGACACGGCCGATGCGGTCAAGCGTGTGCGCAGCGAGAAGGCTGCCGGCCGGCAGTCGGGCGGCTCGATCGACATGGTCTGGATCAACGGCGAGAACTTCCTGACGCTCAAGCGCGAGGGCCTGCTGTTCGGGCCGTTCTCGCAAAGCCTGCCCAACTACCGGCTGGTGGATACCGAAGGCAAGCCGAGCACGCGCATTGATTTCTCCGAGCCTGTCGATGGCATGGAGGCGCCCTGGGGCATGGCGCAGTTCACTTTCTTTGCCGACCGCAAGCGGGTGCCCGAGCCGCCGCTGTCCATGGCTGCACTGCTGGACTTTGCCCGGCGCAACCCGGGCCGGGTGACCTACCCGCGTCCGCCCAACTTCCACGGGACGACCTTCCTCAAGCAGGCTTTGCTGGAACTGGGCTCCGACCGGCACGCGCTGTACCAGCCCGTGACGCCTCAGGCGCTCGCGCGGGTGTCTGCGCTACTGTGGATCTGGCTGGATGCACTGCGCCCCCACCTGTGGCGTGAAGGCCGGCAGTACCCCGCCAATGCCGCGGCAATCCGGCAGATGATGGCCGACGGCGAGCTCCTGCTGGCCATGACCTTCAACCCCAATGAAGCCGCCAACGAGATTGCGGCAAAGCGCTTGCCCGAGTCGGTCTACAGTTGGCAGGCCAGCGCCGGTGCAGTTGGCAACACGCACTTCCTGGCCATACCGTTCAATGCCAGTGCGCCTGAGGGCGCCCAGGTGGTGATCAACTTCATGCTCTCGCCCGAGGCCCAGGCGCGCAAGGCAGACATCACCGTCTGGGGCGACCCGACCGTGCTCGCCACTGACCGGCTGCCCGCAGCGGACAAGGCCCGCTTTGCCGGCAAGCCGTCGCCGGGGCAACTGGAGCGTACAGCGCCGGTGCTGCTGGAGCCGCACGGCAGCTGGGTGGATCCGCTGGAGCGCGAATGGCTG
>CAZFKW010000486.1:0-2274 GCA_964519795.1 uncultured Ramlibacter sp.
CACGAGTACTTCCACAACTGGACGGGCAACCGCGTCACCTGCCGCGACTGGTTCCAGCTGAGCCTGAAGGAAGGCCTCACGGTCTTCCGCGACCAGGAGTTCAGCCAGGACCTGGCCGGCACGCCGTCGGCCCGCGCGGTCAGGCGCATTGAAGACGTGCGGGTGCTGCGCACCGCCCAGTTCCCCGAGGATGCGGGGCCAATGGCCCACTCGGTGCGGCCGGACCAATACCTTGAAATCAGCAACTTCTACACAGTCACCATCTACGAGAAAGGCGCCGAAGTCGTCCGCATTATGCAGACGCTGGTGGGCCGCGAGGGCTTTGCCCGGGGCATGACGCTGTACTTCCAGCGGCACGACGGCCAGGCCGTCACCTGCGACGACTTTGCCCAGGCCATTGCCGATGCCAACCCGGGCTCGGCACTGTCCGTGCTGCTGCCCCAGTTCAAGCTCTGGTACAGCCAGGCCGGCACGCCGCGCCTGCATGCAGTGGGCACCTACGACTATGCCAACCGCACCTACACCCTGCAGCTCACACAGACCTGCCCGGCCACACCCGGCCAGCCCGAGAAGCAGCCTTTTGTGATCCCGGTCGGCCTGGGCCTGCTCGCGCAGAACGGCAGCGAAGTCCCGCTGCAGCTCTTTGGCGAAGCCGCCCCCGTGCCCGGTCACCGCACCTTTGTCGTCACGCAAGCCACCGAAACGCTGACCTTCATGAACGTGGAAGACGAGCCCGTGCCGTCCATACTGCGCGGCTTCAGCGCGCCAGTGGTCCTGGAGTTTGACTACACCGACGCGCAGCTGCTCACCCTGCTGGCCTCCGACAGCGACCCCTTCAACCGCTGGGAAGCCGCGCAGCGCCTCGCCCTGCACCGCGCCATCAACGCCATCAACCCTGCCGGCGCCGCAGCCCAGGCAGACGGCATTCCCAATGCCCCGCTGGACGAGCCCTATGTGGCCGCCATGCGCGCCGTCCTGCGCAACCCGGCGCTCGATGCGGCCTTCAAGGAACTGGTGCTCACGCTGCCGTCGGAAGCCTATATCGCAGAACAGCTGGACGTGGTCGACCCGCAGCGCATCCATGCCGTGCGCGAAGCCATGCGACTGCAACTGGCCCTGGCCCTGGCCGCCGACTGGGAGTGGGCCTGGGAAGCCCACAAGGACACCGGCAGCTACACGCCCGACACCGTGTCATCCGGCCGCCGCTCGCTGGCCGGCATGGCGCTGGCCAACCTGTGCCTTGCATCGGGCTCCGGCTCGCCCTGGCCAGGCAAGACTTACCAGCGCTTCAAGGACGCGGGGAACATGACCGACCGCTTCAATGCGCTGTCGGCCCTGGTGGGCAGCGGCCAGCCACTGGCAGCCGACGCGCTGACACGCTTTCATGCGATGTTCAGGAACGAGCCGCTCGTGCTGGACAAATGGTTTGCCCTGCAGGCCGGCGCGCCCGACCGCAACGGCAACATCCTGCCAGCCGTGCGCCAGCTCATGAAGCACGCCGACTTCAGCCTGAAAAACCCCAACCGCGCCCGTAGCGTGATCTTCAGCTACTGCAGCGCAAACCCGGGTGCCTTCCACCGGCCCGACGCCGCAGGCTATGTGTACTGGGCTGAACGCGTCATCGAGCTTGATGCCATCAACCCGCAGGTGGCTGCCCGCCTGGCGCGTGCGCTCGACCGCTGGAAGAAGCTGGCCGAGCCCTACCGCACCGCGGCACGCGAGGCCATCGCGCGGGTAGCTGCCAAGACCGATCTCAGCAACGACACGCGTGAAGTCGTCACACGTGCACTGGCAGACTGACATGGCAAAAAAAATCTCCCTCACCCGCTACCTCGTCGAGCAACAACGCGTTGACGGCCACATCCCCTCGCAACTACGCCTGTTGCTGGAGGTAGTAGCCCGCGCCTGCAAGAGCATCAGCCAGGCCGTCAACAAGGGCGCTTTGGGCGGCGTGCTCGGCAGCGCCGACAGCGAGAACATCCAGGGCGAGATGCAGAAAAAGCTCGACATCATTGCCAACGAAGTCCTGATCGAGGCCAATGAATGGGGCGGCCACCTGGCGGCCATGGCGTCGGAAGAAATGGACGGCATCTATGTGGTGCCCAACCGCTACCCGCAGGGCGAATACCTGCTGCTGTTCGACCCGCTGGACGGCTCCAGCAACATCGACGTCAACGTGAGCATCGGCACCATCTTCAGCGTGCTCAAGATGCCTGATGGCGACCGGGGCGTGGAAGAAAGCGACTTCCTGCAGGCCGGCAACAGGCAGGTGGC
>CAZFKW010000487.1:0-2270 GCA_964519795.1 uncultured Ramlibacter sp.
CGCTGCGGCTGCGGCCCGGCATCATCCTGCTGGACATCCAGCTTCCGGGTCTCGACGGGTATTCGGTTGCCAAGGCACTGCGCACGCACGAGGAGCTGCGGCACACGCCCATTGTGGCAGTCACTTCGTACGCGATGGTGGGTGACCGCGAGAAGTGCCTGGAGGCAGGCTGCAACGGCTATATCGAAAAGCCCATCAATCCCGACACGTTCGTGGAAGAGATGGAACTGCATGTACGCAATGCCATTGCCGGAGGCGGCCCATGACCCGCGTACTCATTGTTGACGACAAGGAAGAGAACCTCTACTACCTGCAGGCCCTGTTCAAGGCGCAGGGCTGGGCCGTGGACTCGGCCCTGCATGGCGCGCAGGCGCTGGTGCTGGCCCGGCGCTCGCCGCCGGACCTGATCGTGTCGGACCTGCTCATGCCCATCATGGACGGCTACACGCTGCTGCGCCACTGGAAGGCCGACAGCCTGCTCAAGCGCATCCCGTTCATCGTCTACACCGCCACCTACACCGAAGCCGAAGACGAGCAGCTTGCCCTGAGCATGGGCGCCGATGCGTTCATCCTCAAACCCAGCGAGCCCGACGAGTTCATGGCCCGTGTGCGCGAAGTGCAGGCCCGCGCAGATGTCGCGCCGGCCGGGAAAACCAGGCACCCCGTGGGCGACGAGAAAGCCCTGCTGAAGGTCTACAGCGAGATGCTGATCCGCAAGCTCGAAGAAAAGGCGTTGCAACTGGAGGCGTCCAACCTGGCGCTCCAGAAAGACATCGCCGAGCGCAACCGCGTCGCTGCCGCACTGCGCGACAGCGAGGCGGCCGCCCAGCAAAGCGAGCAGGAGCAGCGTCAGCTGGCCGTGCAGCTTGAAACGGAGCGGGCGCGCCTGCTGGCCGCGCAGGAGGTGGCCAAGGTTGGCAGCTGGGAGACCGATCTTGCAACGTTGGCCGTGACATGGTCGGCGCAGACCTACCGCATCTTCGAGGCGCCACCGGACTTCCAGCCCACCCACGAGGGCTTCCTCGCTTTTGTGCACCCGGACGACCGCCAGAAGGTGGACGATGCGTTCGCGCAGTCATTGAAGAGCCCGGGCCTGCACTTCGTCGAGCACCGCGTTGCCGGTGGCGATGGAAAGCTCAGGACCGTTGAAGAGCGCTGGGAAGTCCGCACGGACAGCGCCGGCAATGCGGTGCGCGCCATTGGCACCTGCCAGGACATCACCGAGCGCAGGGCCCTGGAGGAGCGGCTGCTGCGTTCGCAGCGCCTGGAGTCTGTCGGCCAGCTCACCGGCGGCATGGCGCACGACTTCAACAACCTGCTCACGGTGATCCTGGGCAATGCCGAAATCCTGGTGGAGCAACTTGCCGGAAACACCAAACTGCAGCCTCTGGCTGCCATGGTCGTCAGTGCGGCCGAGCGCGGTGCCGGCCTGACGCAGCGCCTGCTGGCCTTTGCGCGCAAGCAGGCACTTGCGCCGGTGCCGGTCGCCACGAACGATCTGGTGGCTACCATGGAGCCGCTGCTGCGCCGCACACTGGGCGAGCACATAGAGATTGCGCTGGCACCGTCGCCGGACCTCTGGCCCGCCCTGGTGGACCCGGCGCAACTGGACAACGCGCTGCTCAACCTGTGCCTGAATGCCCGCGACGCGATGCCCGATGGTGGCCGCCTGGACATCAGCACCTTCAACATCCATCTGGATGAAGACTTCACGCGGCGCCAGGTAGACCTGCGGCCCGGCGACTATGTCGTGCTGGCCGTGTCAGATACCGGAATGGGGATTGCGCCAGAGGACCTGTCGCGGGTGTTCGAGCCGTTTTTCACCACCAAGGAAACCGGCAAGGGCACGGGCCTCGGACTGGCCATGATCTACGGCTTTGCCAAACAGTCGGGCGGGCATGTGAGCATTGACTCCTCGCCTGGGCATGGCACATCCGTGAGGCTTTACCTGCCCCGTGCGTCCGGCGCCCTGGGTGCCCCTGCGATGGCACCTGCCGCAGCGCCGGTCACTGGCGGCTCTGGAACCATCCTGCTGGTGGAGGATGACGAACTGGTGCGGCGCTACGCCCATGACCAGCTGATCGCCCTGGGTTACCGCGTCATCGTGGCCATTGACGGCGCGGCGGCACTCCAGGTATTGCGGGAAACCACGGACATCGACCTGCTGTTCACCGACGTGGTGATGCCCGGCATGAGTGGCCGCGAGCTGGCTGACGCCGCATGCAGGCTGCAGCCGAGGCTCAAGGTGCTCTACACCTCCGGATATACAG
>CAZFKW010000488.1:0-2229 GCA_964519795.1 uncultured Ramlibacter sp.
AGCCCAGGATGACATCGTGGCGAGGGAATGACTGTATTCCGGAGACACCACATGAGCTATACAGCCCCCGTCAAGGACATGCTGTTCGACATCAAGCACCTGGCCAACATCGACCAGATTGCGCAGATCCCCGGCTTCGAAGAGGCGGGCTTTGACACTGCGCAGGCCGTGCTTGAAGAATGCGCCCGGTTCAACCAGGAGGTGGTCGCTCCGCTGAATGTGGAAGGCGACCGCAATCCCTCCAGCTGGAAGGATGGCACGGTGACAACGACTCCGGGCTTCAAGGAGGCATTCAAACAATATGCCGAGGGCGGCTGGCAGGGACTTCAGCACCCGGCGGACTTTGGCGGCCAGGGCTTGCCCAAGACCATTGGCGCCGCCTGCGGCGAGATGCTCAACTCCGCCAACCTGAGCTTTGCGCTCTGCCCCTTGCTGACCGACGGCGCCATCGAGGCGCTGCTGACTGCAGGCTCGGACGAGCTCAAGTCTGTGTACCTGGAGAATCTTGTCAGCGGCAAGTGGACAGGCACCATGAACCTGACCGAGCCGCAGGCCGGCTCCGACCTTGCCCTGGTACGCACCCGGGCAGAACTGCAGCCCGACGGCACCTACAGGATCTTCGGCACCAAGATTTTCATCACTTACGGCGAGCACGACATGGCGGAGAACATCGTGCACCTGGTGCTCGCCCGCGTGGCCGGTGCGCCTGAGGGCGTCAAGGGCATCAGCCTGTTCGTTGTGCCCAAGTTCATGGTCAACAAGGACGGCAGCATCGGCCAGCGCAACGACGCGCATTGCGTGAGCATCGAGCACAAGCTGGGCATCAAGGCCTCGCCCACAGCCGTGCTGCAGTTTGGCGACCATGGCGGGGCCGTGGGCTACCTCGTGGGCCAGGAGAACCGCGGCCTCGAGTACATGTTCATCATGATGAATGCCGCCCGCTACGCTGTGGGCGTGCAGGGCATTGCGGTGGCCGAGCGCGCCTACCAGAAGGCGGTGCAGTATGCGAAAGACCGGGTGCAGTCCCGCATGTTGATGACCATGCGCGCCTACACCGAAGGCTGCCGCGCCATGGCCACCACGGCCGCTGCCGCCTACGATGCATCACACCACCATCCCGATGCCGAAGTGCGCAAGCAGAACCAGGCTTTCTATGAATTCATGGTGCCGCTGGTCAAGGGCTACAGCACCGAGATGAGCCTGGAAGTCACGTCGCTGGGCGTGCAGGTGCACGGCGGCATGGGCTTCATTGAGGAGACCGGCGCGGCGCAGTACTACCGCGACGCCAGGATCCTGACCATCTATGAAGGCACCACGGCCATCCAGGCGAACGATCTCGTGGGCCGCAAGACCTCACGCGACGGCGGCCAGGTGGCCAAGGGCATTGCCGCGCAGATTTCAGCGACCGAAGCCGAGCTTGCCAAGAGCGACAGCGTGAATGCGCGCGCCGTGCTCAAGCGGCTGAAGGCCGCGCGTGAAGCCTTTGTTGACGTGGTGGAGTTTGTGGCCGGCAACACCAGGGCATCGCCCAACGCAGTATTCGCAGGCTCCGTGCCCTACCTCATGCTCGCCGGAAATGTGGTCGCAGGCTGGCAGATGGCCCGTGCACTGCTCGTGGCCGAAGCCGAACTCAAGGCCGGTACCGACGTGGACTTCATGAGCGCCAAGATCACCACGGCGCGCTTTTATGCCGACCACATCCTCAGCAAGGCCCCCGGCATCCGCGACAGCATTGTCGAAGGTGCCGACAGCGTGACCGGCCTCGCGCTCGAATCCTTCTAGCAACAAAGAACTGTCATTGCGGGCTTGACCCGCAATCCATGGTGGAGAGACGTAACCCGTTTCACGCAACCATGGATCCCGGATCGAGTCCGGGATGACAACTGTAAATATTCAAAATACCTGGAGACAAGATGTCCAAGCTCCCCAAGTCCCTGCAGAACCTGTCGCTCCCCGTGATCGGGTCGCCGCTGTTCATCATCAGCAACCCCAAGCTCGTCATTGCTCAGTGCAAGGCCGGGGTGATCGGGGCCATGCCCGCGCTCAATGCGCGGCCCGCGGCGCAACTCGAGGAGTGGCTCATCGAGATCACCGAAGAACTGGCGGCATACAACAAGGCCAACCCCGACAAACCCGCGGCGCCTTTCGCTGTGAACCAGATCGTGCACAAGTCCAACGACCGGCTGGAGCACGACATGGCCCTGGTCGTCAAATACAAGGTACCGGTGA
>CAZFKW010000489.1:0-2228 GCA_964519795.1 uncultured Ramlibacter sp.
CGGCGGCAGCATGTTGATGGAATAGAAGCTGCCGCCCAGGAAGGTCAGCGGCGTGATGATGAGCGTGGGTACAAACTGCAGCTTCTCGAAGCCGTCGGCCCAGATACCGATGATGAAGCCCAACAGGCTGAAGGTCACCGCCGTAAGCACCAGGAACATCAGCATGAAACCGGGGTGCATGATCTTCATCGGCACAAAGAGCGCAGCCGTCGCCAGGATGATGAGGCCCAGAAGGATGGACTTGGTGGCCGCTGCACCCACATAGCTCGCCACAATCTCCAGCGTGGAAACCGGCGCCGACAGCAGCTCGTAGATGGTGCCGGTGAACTTGGGGAAGTAGATGCCGAAGGACGCGTTGGAAACGCTCTGCGTCAGCAGCGACAGCATCACCAGCCCCGGCACGATGAAGGCGCCGTAGCTCACGCCGCCCACCTCCGGAATGCGCGAGCCGATGGCCGAGCCGAACACCACGAAGTACAGCGCAGTGGAGACCACTGGCGAGACGATGCTCTGGAACAGCGTGCGGAAGGTGCGCGCCATTTCAAAGCGGTAGATGGCGCGCATGGCGTGAATGTTCATCATGATTTGTCTTTCACCAGGTTCACGAAGATGTCTTCGAGTGAACTTTGCTTCGTCTGCAGGTCCTTGAAGTGGATGCCGGCCTTGTCCAGGTCGTCCAGCAGCGCCGCAATACCGGTATGCTCGTTGCGTGCGTCGTAGGTGTAGGTCAGGTCGTTGCCGCCACTGGACAACTCCAGCGCATACGCCGACAGCTGCGCGGGAATGCTGTCGATGGTGTGCAGCAGCTGCAGCGTGAGCTGCTTGCGCCCGAGCTTGCGCATCAGCTCGACCTTGCCTTCCACCAGGATGATCTCGCCCTTGCTGATGACGCCGATGCGGTCGGCCATCTCTTCGGCTTCATCAATGTAGTGCGTGGTCAGGATGACGGTGACCCCCGTCTCGCGCAGCGTGCGCACCAGCGCCCACATGCCGCGCCGCAGCTCCACGTCCACACCCGCCGTAGGCTCGTCCAGGAACAGCACCTGCGGCTCGTGCGACAGGGCCTTGGCAATCATCATGCGCCGCTTCATGCCGCCCGAGAGCGTGCGGATCATGTTGTCCTTCTTGTCCCAGAGCGAGAGGTCGCGCAGCACCTTCTCGATATGCGCCGGGTTGGCCGGCTTGCCGAAGAGGCCGCGGCTGAACGACACGGTGGACCACACCGTCTCGAACGCGTCGGTCGTGAGTTCCTGCGGCACCAGGCCGATGAGCGAGCGGGCCGCTCGGTAGTCTGCACTGATGTCGTGCCCGCCCACACTGACCTTGCCCTCACTGGCATTGACGATGCCGCAGATGATGCTGATGAGCGTGGTCTTGCCCGCACCATTGGGGCCCAGCAGCGCGAAAATCTCGCCGCGCTCGATGTTGAGGTTGATGTCTTTGAGGGCGCTGAAGCCCGAGGCGTAGGTCTTGGACAGGCCCGCGATGGAGATGATGGGTTCCGGCATGGGCGCCACCTTACCTGAATCGGGCGACGGCTGCTGTCAGCTGCGTTGTCCGGGGTGCCGGCCCTGGCGCCGCGCCAGCAGTCCGGCGCCTGCATCGCGATAATCACCCCCATGCCGACTCCTGAGCCGCCCGACAGACACCCGGACACGGGCAATGACGGCCGGCATGACGGGCGCTTCGTCGGCTGGCTGTCGGTCGGCCAGCTCATCAGCTGGGGCAGTGTGTTCTACATGTTCGCGCTCATCATGGAGCCGGTGGAGCGCGAGCTGGGCCTGAGCCGGGCGCAGTCGTCGCTGGGTTTCAGCATCGCCTTGATGGCCGAGGGCTTGCTGGCCTACCCTGTGGGCCGCTGGATCGACAGGGGCCATGAGCGCGCTGTCATGACCGCGGGTTCCCTGCTGGCGGCCCTGTGCATGCTGATGCACAGCATGGTGACAGGCGCTGCGGGCTTCTATCTGGCCTGGCTGGGCCTCGGTGCGGCCATGTCGTGCACGCTCTACACGCCGGCATTTGCCGTGGTGACACGCCGCTTTCCGCATGACTTCCGCCGTGCCATCATCACGCTGACTTTCCTCGGGGGCCTGGCCAGCACCGTGTTCATTCCGCTGACCTCCTGGCTGATTTCCCAGTTCGGCTGGCGCCAGGCGCTGTGGTGCCTGGCGGCGGTACACCTGCTGGTCTGTGTGCCGCTGCATGGACTGCTGCTGCGCGGGAGCGTC
>CAZFKW010000490.1:0-1933 GCA_964519795.1 uncultured Ramlibacter sp.
CGACGCTGCGTTCATCGACATGGGTTCTGCACGCCCGCAGCTGGCGGGGGGCAAGTTGAAGGCGCTGGCCATTTCCGGAACGCAGCGCGCAAGTTTCCTGCCCGATGTGCCGACCCTGGCTGAAAGCGGCTACAGCGGCTTCGAGCTGAACGGCTGGTTCGGCCTGTTCATGCCGGCCGGCACGCCGCCCGACATTGCGCGCAAGTTTGCTTCCGAGGCCGCGCGCATCGTCAAGCTGCCTGACGTGGCCGAGCGCCTTACGGGCCTGGGCATCACGCCGCTGGGCAGCTCGCCTGAGGAGTTTGCCACCATGCTGCGCACGGACGCGCCCAAGTGGGCGAAAATCGTCAAGGACGCCAACATCAAACTGGACTGACCCGCATGCAACTGAACGCGAGCGACCTGGGCGCCGACGCCACCTACAGGCTCCTGTCCGGCATCGTGGTGCCCCGGCCCATCGCCTGGATCACCACGCTGTCGGCAAGCGGGCGGGTCAACCTGGCGCCGTTCTCCTGCTACACCTTTGTCTGCAACCAGCCGCCCATGCTGGGCGTGACGTTCGGCCGCAAGGCCGGCGCGCGCAAGGACACGGCCACACACATCCTGGCGAGCCGCGAATATGTGGTGAACATTGGGGACGTTTCCTGGCTGGATGAAATCCACCTGAGCAGCGCAGAGCATCCGGCAGATGTGAGCGAGGTGGACCTGCTGGGCATGGCCACCGCGCCGTCCGCATTCATTGCCACGCCGCGGCTGGCCGATGTGCCTGTGAGCATGGAGTGCAGGCTGTCGCAGGTGTTGCCGTTCGGTGAACTGGGCTCCGAATTCTTCGTGGGCGAGGTGCTGGCCTTCCACATCCGTGACAGCCTTTACCGCGACGGAAAGATCGACACGAAGATGCTCGACCCGGTCTGCAGGCTGGGCGGACCCAACTACGCAACGCTTGGCGAGATCGTCACCTTGCGCGCAGTGCCGCAGACGCCGCGCGGCGCAGTCGCGGCCGGCTGAGTGGCCGTTGCACTACCTGACCGCATCCAGCACCTGCCGGACTTTGCGCGCGAGTCCGGCCTGCGTGAAGGGCTTCTGGATGAACGCAACCTCCCCCTGAAGCAGCCCGTGGCGCACGACTGCGTCATCCGTGTAGCCACTCATGAACAGCACCTTGACACCCGGCCACCGGGCGTGCGCGGCTTGCGTCAGCGCAGGGCCGCTCAGTTCGGGCATCACCACATCGGTCAATACGAGGTCGATTGATCCGTCGTGCGCCTGCATGACCTTCAGTGCGTCCCGGCCGTTGATGGCCGTCAGCACGCGGTAGCCATGTCGGGCCAGGCTGGCCAGGGCCACCTGCCGCACCCCTTCTTCGTCCTCGACCAGCAGCACGGTCTCGGTGCCCCGTGCCCCGGCCGGCACTCCGGCGTCCGCCAGGGGCGCCTGTACCTGCGCCACGGCGGGCAGGTAAATTTTGAACGATGTGCCGTGACCCGGTTCACTGTAGACGTGGATGCAGCCGCCGCTTTGCTGGACGATGCCGAACACCATGGCAAGGCCCAGCCCCGTGCCGGCGCCGGCCGGCTTGGTCGTGAAGAAGGGTTCAAAGATGCGGGCCTTGACTTCGGGCGCCATTCCCACGCCGGAGTCGGTGATGGCCAGCATCACATGCGGACCCGGCTTGCAGTCCAGATGGGCGGCTGCATAGTCTTCGCCCAGTTGCACATTGGCGGTCTCGATGGTGAGGCGGCCGCCTTGCGGCATGGCATCGCGTGCATTGATGGCCAGGTTGAGCAGCACCTGGTCCAGCTGGCCCGGATCGACCCTGACCGTGGCGATGTCCGGCGCCAGCACCGTCGTGAGCGTGATGTCCTCCCCGATCAGCCGGCGCAGCATGCCGCCGGTTTGCAGCACGACTGCGTTGAGGTCAAGTACCCGGGGC
>CAZFKW010000490.1:1943-2209 GCA_964519795.1 uncultured Ramlibacter sp.
GTCTGGCGGCTGAACCCGAGGAGCTGGCGCGTCAGTGTGGCCGCCCGTTCGCCCGCCTGGCTGATGGCCTGCACCGGATCGCGCACCCTGGCATCGAGCCCGGGCATCTCCAGCAACTGGTCGCTGTAGCCGGAGATGACGGTGAGCAGGTTGTTGAAATCATGCGCTACACCACCGGCGAGCTTGCCTACCGCCTCCATCTTCTGTGACTGGCGAAGCTGCTCCTCCAGGTTCTTGCGTTCCGTGATGTCCCGGCCAACGCACAC
>CAZFKW010000491.1:0-2204 GCA_964519795.1 uncultured Ramlibacter sp.
GCCGCGCGTCCAGCGCATGCAGGACTTGCAGCAACTGGTCAAGGCTCACGGTGCCCGGGTTGTTCTCGATGTCCGCCACCCGTACCTGCTTGACGCCGATGCGCTCGCCCAAGGCAGTTTGCGTCATGCCCCGCGCCTTGCGCAGGGACTTGATGTGAACCGAAAGCTGTGCGGATGTCTGGACTGTGAAGGTCTGTAGGGAGCTCATGGCAAATATCACCTCTAAGGGATATTTGCACTTTATTGTTTTATGGCGATATTGTCAATAAATCGTCTTATGACGATAAATTGGGATTGGCCCCCAATTAATCAAGCCAGGTGACGCAGCTCCCTCAGGGCTACTGACACGGGCGCCAGGTCGGCGGCCTGGGTGCTGATGCTGGCCAGCAAGGCGTGCAGGCGGGCGATGGCTTTGGCGTTGCGGGCGTTCCAGGCCATGAGGTCTTCGTCGCGCGTGAGCAGGGTCTGGGTGATCTGGCTGGCGATGGAGTAGACGTCGTCGCGTGCGCTGCCGCGGGCCTGGGTCTGCCAGAGCGTGTCGGTGGGAAGGCGGTTGATTTCGCTGCGCCAGCCGGCCAGGCCCAGGGACTCTTCCACACCGAAGTAGGCGCGGGCGGCCTGCTCCAGGGTGATGCCCGCAGCACCCGCCGGGCCCGCACTCTCCACCAGGTCTGCCAGGTCCAGCGCCGGAATGATGAACTTCAGCGCCGACAGGCTCTGCGCCAGCTCCTCTGCCACACCAGCCTCAACCAGCTTGCGCGCCCCTTGCTGCCAGGTCTCCAGCGCCGATTCAGGCAGCCACGACTTCAGGTTGGCGCGCAGTTCGCGTGCAGCCGGCTGGTACCGCGCAATCACCGTGGGCAGGTCACTGCCCTGCATGCCCGCAGTGCCAGGCGCGCCCTGCGTGCGCATCCGCAGCAGCCAGCGCGACGCCCGCTGCGCCACCCTGATCAGTTCAGACAGCAGGTCCAGCTGCAGCTTCGAGTCAACCACAAGGTCCAGCGCATCAATCTGGTCCCACAGAGCCTCCAGGTCAAACACCTCGCGTGCCAGCGTGAACGCGCGGATCACATCCGCAGCCGTTGCCCCCGCCTCGGACGCAATGAAGTTGACGAAGGTCGCGCCCGTGCGGTTGAGCACTGTGTTGGTCACATAGGTGGCGATGATCTCGCGCTTGAGCGGGTGGCCGGCAATCTGCCCGCCAAATTTCTCGCACAGCACCTGCGGGAAGTACGCCTTCAACGCGCGGTTGAAGAACGGGTCGTCCGGCAGGTTGCTGGCCAGCAGTTCGTCATAAACCGACATCTTGCTGTAGGCCAGCAGCACGGCGCCTTCAGGCGCGCTCAGGCCCTGCTTCATGGCGCGGCGCTTCGCGATTTCATCATCCGCCGGCAGGAACTCGATGGCCCGGTTCAGCCGCCCCGTCTGCTCCAGCCACTGCATCAGCCGCTGCTGGCCGTCCAGGTAATACATGGGCCGGTGTGTGCCGATGTCCACCGCCTGCGTCTGGTAGTAGTTGTCCTCCAGCACCAGCAGGCCGACTTCGTCCGTCATGGACGCGAGCAGGTCGTTGCGCTGCTTGAGCGTCAGGTCGCCGGCCTCCACCACCGCGCCCAGCAGGATCTTGATGTTGACTTCATGGTCCGAGCAGTCCACCCCCGCCGAGTTGTCAATCGCGTCGGAGTAAATGCGCCCGCCCTTGCGTGCGAATTCAATGCGCCCGTTCTGCGTCGCGCCCAGGTTGCCGCCTTCGCCCACCACCTTGCAGCGAAGCTCGTCGCCATTCACACGGTACGCGTCGCCGGCCTTGTCGCCCACCTGCGCATGCGTCTCGAACGACGCCTTGATATAGGTGCCGATGCCGCCGTTGTAGAGCAGGTCCACGGGGGCCAGCAAAATGGCCCGCAGCAATTCAACCGGCGAAAGCTCCTCAGCCTCAATGCCCAGGACAGCCCGCGCCTCAGGGCTCAGCGGCACAGACTTGGCCGAACGCGGAAACACCCCGCCGCCTTTGGAGATCAGCGCCTTGTCATAGTCGTCCCAGCTGGAGCGCGGCAGGTTGAACAACCTCTGCCGTTCAGCAAACGAAGCCGCCGTATCAGGCGACGGGTCGATAAAGATATGCCGGTGGTCAAACGCCGCCACCAGCTTGATGTGCTGTGACAGCAGCATGCCGTTGCCAAACACGTCGCCCGACATGTCGC
>CAZFKW010000492.1:0-2178 GCA_964519795.1 uncultured Ramlibacter sp.
CATCCTTCTTGGCAGCCATGAACGCGTGATACAGGTTCAGTGCAATCCAGGGGTGGCGCTCGTGCAACTCGCGCCGGATGACCACCGTGTGGTTGATCGGGAAGATGCCCGTTTTGGCAAAGTAGCGGCGCGTCTCGGCCTCCTTGTCACGGAACAGGGGCTTGACCTCTTCCACCGCATCCAGGTCGATGGTGCTGCGGTCCACGAGGTTGCGGTTGCTGAGGTACAGCAGCGTGGCATCCAGCTCGCCCTTGCTCAGCATCTCGCCGATGTTGCTGGACGGCGGGATCTGGTTCAGGCGCACGCCCTCGGGCGGCTTGAAGCCGGTGGCGCCACCGTGGCTCTTGTCCGGGCCGCGCTCCATGAACCATTCAATATCGCGTGCCTTCACGCCGAACTCATGCTCCAGGATGCCGCGCGACCACAGCGCCGCTGTCTGCTGGTACTCCGGCACGCCGACACGCTTGCCCTTGAGGTCTTCGGGCTTGACGATGCCGCGGTCGGTCCGCACCAGGATGTTGGTGTGGAAGAACATGCGCGAGGTATAGATGGGCAGCGCCACCCAGCGCCTGTCGCCGCGAGCGGTCGCAATGAACAGCGACGACAGCGACATCTCCGACACATCGAAGTCGGCGTACTTGAGCTGCCGCCAGAACATCTCCGACGGATGCACCGCCGTGGGAATGAGCCGCACGCCTTGCGGCTGGAAGCGCCCCTGGATGATGGGGCGCGTGCGCTCGTTGTCAGACAGCGCCAGGCTGAGGGTCAATGTCTCCTGGGTCATTTTATTGGCGCCTCAGGCGTGTTCGGGGACGTTGGCGGAAGCCGCAGGCTCTGTGCCGGCTGCGCTTGACGGATTGGCGGCGGCCCCAGTGCTGTCGCGGTGCTCGGACTGCGCCTGAACGGTGTCCAGGTGGCGCCAGTCGGCCTGCTTGGACAGCATGCCCTCGAACGAGCGCAGGCTGGCCTGCTTCTTGCGCACCGCCGTTGCCGAACCGATGATCTCGCCACCGGCAGCCGCCTTGCGCACCGCATCCACCATCAGGCGGCGGAACTCGACGATGGCGATGTCGCTCGCGCCAAGCCGGTCGTTGGTGCGGTCGGCAATGGGACCCATGGTTTCCCACATGGCAATGTCCTGGAACGGGATGCCGCGGATGCCGGTGAAGTTGCCGTTCTTCATGGCCTGCCGGTCTTGCAGGTAGTGGTTGGACAGGTTGCGCAGTTTGTTGAAGCGGGCGTCCAGGTCGATGCCTACCTGGGCACCGAAGAGCTTGCGCCACTCCTCGGTGCTGGTGCCCCCGTGAGGCCCCTCGTTCCAGGCCATGAAATAGAAGATGGTGTGGGTGTCGTCGATCGGGATGTTGACGTTGGCCAGTCCGTACGCGGAATTGGGCGGGATCATGGCAGTGAACGGCGCGACGAACAGCGTCATGCGCACGTAGTCCTGCGTGGCGGCATTCTGGATGGGGCGGCGGATGGCGGCGTACTTCATGCCGTAGTCGGTGTGCTGCACCTGGATGCGCGGCGCCTTGTCGGTGGAAGGCCGCAGGAACCCGCCGCCCTGCGGCTTCGTTCCCCCGACCTTGCTGGGCACAATGTCCGACGAATGCAGCGACGAACTGTGGGCCGAGTCGATGGCGCCTTCCAGCACCTGCGCCCAGTTGCAGTCCACGATGATCTTGACGATGCTGACACTGGAGTCGGCATTCGGAGCCCACGGTGGCGGCTCGAAGGGAACCATGTTGGCCTCGGCACCCATCCAGGCCCAGACGAAACCGCCATGCTCATGCGTTGCGTAGGCCTTGTGCTTGACCTGGTTGTTGCAGGCTTCAGCAGGCTCCGACGGCATCTCCACCACGTTGCCCTTCACGTCCACCTTCCAGCCGTGGTACAGGCAGCGCAACCCGCAATCTTCATTGCGGCCGAACACCAAAGATGCCCTGCGGTGCGGGCAGTAGCGGTCCATCAAGCCCACAGCGCCATCGCTGTCGCGCCAGGCCACCAGGTCTTCGCCCAGCAGCCTCACCGGCACGGGCGCGCCGTCAGCCTCCGCGATTTCCTCGCTCAGGCACGCAGGTATCCAGTGGCTGCGCATGATCTTGCCCATGGGCGCATCGCCCTCGACGCGGCACAGCAGTTCGTTTTCTTCGTGGGTCAGCATTCGCTTGTCTCCTG
>CAZFKW010000493.1:0-2171 GCA_964519795.1 uncultured Ramlibacter sp.
GAAGATGAGGTTGTCGAGCTTCTCGCGTGCGGCCACGCCGATGGCGCCCAGGCTTTCGACCTCGTCCATCTCGCCGTCGCCGCAGAAGACCCAGACCTTGCGGTTCTCGGTGTTCGCAATGCCGCGGGCATGCAGGTACTTGAGGAAGCGCGCCTGGTAAATGGCCATCAGCGGACCAAGGCCCATTGATACCGTGGGGAACTGCCAGAACTCGGGCATGAGCTTGGGATGCGGATAGCTCGACAGGCCCTTGCCATCGACTTCCTGGCGGAAGTTCAGCAGTTGCTCTTCAGTCAGGCGGCCCTCCAGGTAGGCGCGCGCATAGACGCCGGGTGAGGAATGGCCCTGGATGTACAGGCAGTCGCCGCCATGGTTCTCGCTCTCGGCGTGCCAGAAATGGTTGAAGCCGGCGCCGAACATGTTGGCCACCGAGGCGAAGGAGCTGATGTGGCCGCCCAGGTCGCCTCCGTCCACAGGGTGGTGCCGGTTGGCCTTGACCACCATGGCCATGGCGTTCCATCGCATGTAGGCGCGCAGGCGCTCTTCGATCTCGAGGTTGCCGGGGCAGCGCTCTTCCTGGTCGGTCTCGATGGTGTTGACATAGCCTGTGGTGGCCGAGAACGGCATGTCGATGCTGTGCTGGCGGGCATGTTCAAGAAGCTGTTCAAGGAGGAAATGCGCCCGCTCGGGACCCTCGCTCTCGATAACGGCGGACAGGGCGTCCATCCACTCACGGGTTTCCTGGCTGTCCGCGTCGTTCGCGGCGGAGCCGAAGAGGTTCTCTGGCACTGCTGACATGCTTGTCTCCTTATGGGCTATCAGTGACTTTAGTACGGTGCCACTAGTTTCCCACAATATTTCGTAAATTTCAAATAGTGCTTGTTACTTTCATATCATGAAATTGAAACATGCTGGCTGCAGCCACATGGGCCGGGCGGCTCAGAACCCTGCTCAGGCTTGCTCGTCGCGCCAACGGACCTGTCACCTGTGTCCTACACTCCTTGGGATGCAGTCCTCCTTGTCCCCCTCCACCATCGAGACCGTCAGCCCCACGGCCTGGTGGCGCCGCTGGTGGCGCAAGCAGACGCCGACGCGGCAGGACCGGTTTGCCATGCTTGGGCCGCTGGCTGCGGTGCTGCTGTTCATGGCGGCCATCGTCTCGGCCTTCTGGTACCTGCGCGTCGAAGAAATGGAGCGCGAGCAGGAGGCCGTCAAGCGGGATGTGGAGTACGCCCAGCAGCGCGTGCGCCTGCGCCTGCTGGAGCGGCAGGAGCAGCTGATGCGCATTGCGCGCGACCTGTCCAGCAAGGAGATCGACTCCGAGGAATTCATGGGCCGGGCCGAGTCGCTCGTCAATCAGTACCCCGAACTGCAGGCGATTACCTGGATCGATGACCGGCGCCGCGTGCGGGCCAGTTACGCCGCGCCCACGGTGAGCAATACCTTGCTGCGGCTGCCCGGGGAAGTGCTGCGTGTGGGCGAGACCGAAAGCATGTACAGCCTGGCGCGCGACCTGCAGCAGCCCGTGTTCTCGCAGCCGGTAGCCACGCCGTCAGGAGGCAACGGAACGGGTACCACCGCTACATCCGGCCAGGGCACGGGCCCTGCCGCACCACGCGCGCTGCAGCTGCACATACCGATGACCGAAACAGGGCGGTTTGCCGGCGTGATCCTGGGGGAATACTCCATTGATGGTCTCCTGCGCTATGGCGTCCCGGCGGAAGTGTCGGCCAAGTACGCTGTGGCCATGCTGGATGCCAGGAACGGCATTCTTGCGGGCACTTCCGTGCCGCCGCGCAATCCGGCCACCAACCTGCTCCCCTGGGCGGACAAGACCAACGAATATGAGGTTCCTGTGTCCCCCGTCGGCAACGGCCTGATCATCCGGGCACAGGCGTACCGGACGTCCCAGGGCGTCATCGGCAGCGCGCTGTTCTGGCTGGTGGCCGCGTTGAGCGCACTGACGTCCTGGATGCTCATCGGCACCTGGCGGCATACGCGCCGGCGCATGCAGGCCCAGCAGGCGCTGGTGGCCGAGACCAATTTCCGCCGGGCAATGGAAAACTCCATGCTGACCGGCATGCGTGCGCTGGACATGCAGGGCCGCATCACCTACGTCAATGCCGCGTTCTGCCAGATGACGGGCTGGGGCGAGGGCGAACTGGTCGGCC
>CAZFKW010000494.1:0-2159 GCA_964519795.1 uncultured Ramlibacter sp.
GCTCGCCGTCAGCTTCGGTGTTCGGTCCGCGCCAGATGCGGGCCTGCGACAACCAGGCGGTAGGTGTGGGCCTGTTGACGGAAGGTGTGCAGAATGCGGCGCCGCTTCCTGCTTACTCCTTCAAGGTGACTGACACGTACCCGCCCACGGGCCTGTACCCCGAGTGCCCGAAATCCTGAACCACTGAGGGCTGCGCAAGATGTCACTGGTACTCAACGGGCTCAGCATAAGCATGCTGCTGTTTCTGCTGGCGGCAGGGCTTACGCTGGTGTTCGGGCTGTTGGGCGTGGTGAATTTCGCGCACGGATCCCTCTATATGCTGGGTGCCTACACAGCCTACCAGATGGTTCAATGGACCGGGAGTTTCTGGGTCGCATTGCTGGTGGCACCCTTGCTGGTCAGCCTGGCCGGCGCCCTCATGGAGCGGTTCGCGATGCGCCCGCTCTATGGGCGGGACCACTCCTTCCAGCTGCTGCTGACCTTCGGATTCATCCTGGTGATCGAGGAGTTCACCCGAATGGTGTGGGGCGTGGATTTCAAGGCGGTGAGCCCGCCGCCCCAACTGGCCGGCACGGTTGACATGGGCGGCACCGTGGTGACCGAATACAGGCTGTTCATCATCGTTTTCGGCGCGATCCTTTCCGCATTGCTTTTTTATGTGATCGAGAAAACGAGGGTGGGGATCGTCGTGAGGGCCGCCAGCGCCAACAGCGCGATGGTCTCGTGCCTGGGCATTGACGTTGGCAAGGTCCGCACCGGCGTATTTGCCGCCGGTGCCCTGCTGGCCGCCATCAGCGGCGTGATCGCAGCGCCCCTGTTGCCGCTCAAACTCGGCATGAGCTTCACGATCATTGTTGACTGCTTCATCGTTGTGGTGCTCGGCGGGCTGGGCAGCATCCGGGGGACCATACTGGGCGCCCTGCTGGTCGGCATGACGCGGGCCTTCGGGCAGGTGTATGCGGCCGAGCTGTCGATCCTGTTGACCTACGCAGCGCTCATCGTGACGCTGATCGTGCGGCCGGCGGGCCTGTTCAGCGTGCGGAGCCGGCAGGCATGAAGAAGATCCTTTTCCTGCTCGTGCTGCTGGCGGCCGTCCCTTTCGTGTGGAAGGACGATGGCCTCCTCTATTTCCTGACGCTGGTGCTGGTGCTGAGCGTGTTCGCACTCGGCTACGACATCGTCTTCGGGCAAACTGGCCTGCTGTCTTTCGGGCATGCAGCCTTCTTCGGCCTCGGGTCGTACATCTTCGCGTTCATTGCGATGAAGGACGTGGGCCTGAGCTTCCCCGCGATCTTTCTGGCGGGTGCCGGCGCAGCCGTCCTTGCCACGGTGGTCGCGGCGGTTGCATTGCGGCTGGAGGGCATATTTTTCTCCCTGATGACCCTTGCAATCGCTGAGTTGCTGTTTTACGCGGCTTCGTCGCCGCTGCGCGGTTTCACCAGCGGGGACGAAGGCCTGGTCGGCGTGCCGCGCCCGTCGCTCTTTGGAATCGACTTCTATGGCAGCAATAATTTTTACCTGCTGGTTCTTGTGTTCTTCATCGCCGCCCTGGCCTGTTCGCGGATGCTGCGGGGTTCACCGCTGGGCCAGGCCATGCGTGCAGTGAAGGTCAACGAGGTGCGTGCGGAACAGTTGGGCTTCAACGTCAGGCGAATCAAGCTTGCAGCCTTCGCAATATCGGGTTTCTACAGCGGCGTTGCAGGCGCACTCCTGGGTTCTCTGATGCAATTCGTGAACCCGCAAGGCCTGCACTGGAGCACGTCCGGCGACATCGTCATCATGACCGTGCTGGGCGGCGCAGGCACGTTGTTCGGGCCGGCCATCGGCGTGCTCGCATTCGAGGTTCTCAAAGAGACGCTGAGCGCCCACACTGTCCATTTCTATGGACTGGTCGGAATTGTCTTCATCCTGACCACGCTGTTCATGCCCAACGGGATTCACGGCTTCCTTTCCGCTATGGCGGCCCGCTGGAAGGGGAGGAAAAAGCCATGACGGCCGATGCACTTCGTTGTGAAGGCGTGTCCGTGCGCTTCGGCGCTCTGGCGGCCGTGGATGACGTGACCCTCGAGTTCGCCGGCAGCGGGATCCAGAGCGTGATCGGCCCCAATGGCGCCGGCAAGACGACCTTCGTTAACGTGCTTTCCGGGCGGCAGCGTCCC
>CAZFKW010000495.1:0-2155 GCA_964519795.1 uncultured Ramlibacter sp.
GGTGATGGAATCGAACGCGTCCATGAACAGGCCATCGTCGTTGGTATTGACGGACGAGATGGCGCTCATCGTGATGGCACCTGGACGAATCGCAATCCCAAACCCGGCGCCGGAGCCGGCGCTCAACGTGACATTGAGAGTGTTTCCACTCGCGATGATTCTCGCGTTGCCTACAAAATCAATTCCGCCATAGGCATCGACTGCCAGGTTTCGGGCAGATCCCAGACTGACACTGACGTTCGAATCGTTCGCAAACGTGATCTTGCCCGTGCCTGCGCCTGCCCCGTCCGTCTGAATCGTGATGTTGCTGGTAGCTAGCCCGGCGATGATGTCGCCATCCGTGATGGTACTTGGGTTGACGTCCGCGGTGTATGCATTGGGGGCCGCACCGAAGTCCGTACTGTCGTTTCCTGAACCGGCAGCGCCGTTGATCACGGTCAGGTCGCCCGGATCAAGCAGCCACTCACCGGTTTTCCCCTTCTCTGCCAAAGTGTTCACACGGCCACCCGAAGCAAGCAATGTCTTCTTCCCCGAAGTCTCCACAAACCCGCCATTCCCCGACACCGCCCCACCCTTCGCACTGATAGCCCCAGCAAACCGCGTCGTGTCATCCGCCCAAACAGTCACCTTGCCGCCATCACCGGTCGTAATCGCGTCCGCCTTGATGACCGCATCCTTCGTCACCGCCACCACCTGCGCATTCCTCACCACGCTGCCGTCGATGATGCTCTTCGTGTCCTTGCCCAGGTAGTCGCCGCCGATCAGGGCCTTGCCGCCGCCGGCGTCGCCGCTCACATCGATCTTGCCGCTGCCGACCACACCGACCTTCTCGCCGGCCATCTGAACCTGGCCGCCCTTGGCCCCTGCAGCCTCGCCCGTTGCAATGAGCGAGCCACTGTTTTCCACGATGCCCTTGGTGCCGCCGTCCAGGAAGATCTTGCCGTTGCGCTCGACCATGCCCTTGGCTTCAATGATGCCGGTGTTGTTCACCACCAGGCTGGCCAGGTCGCCGGCGGCGCGTGCGCTGAGCACCACGGTGCCGCCGCTGTTGGCGGCAATCACGCCGCTGTTGGTGACGACGGCATCTGCTGCGGCCTTGTCGATATTGAGCTTGATGAGGCCGTCGCCGGCCAGGTCGACCGTGACCTTGTCGCCGGCTGCCATGCGTACCGTGCCCATGGGCGCGTTGATGACGCCTGCGTTCGTTACCTGCGGTGCAATCAGCGCCACATAGCCGCCGCCTGCGCCATTGCCTTTCGCGGTGATCTTGCCTTCGTTGATGACGGCGCCGGCCGTACCGTTCTTCTCCATGCTGATGGAGTTGCCGTTCATGAACTCTTCGTTGTTCACCTTCAGCGAGGTGGCCAGCATGCCGCCTACGTCCACCGTGGCGTTCTTGCCAAAGTACACGCCTGCCGAGTTCTGCAGCCAGACCTGGCCGTTGGCCGACATGCGGCCGAGGATCTGCGAGGCCTCCGTGCCGCCCACCACCTGGTTCAGCGCTACCGAGCTGCTGCTGGGCTGCTTGAATGTCACGCTGGCATCAGCACCGATGTTGAACGTGGAGTAGTTGATGATGACTTTGCTGGACGTCTGGTTGATCGTCATCGCATTGCCGGCCTGGGTGATGCCGGCCCCGCCTGTGACGACGGTCCCGCCCGTGGGCAGCGCATTGGGCGACAGGCCCTGCGCCGTGGCGATGCCCGGCCACAGGACGACCTGGCCGCCGAACACGGCGATCAGGAACTTCAGCAGGCTGGAGAAGCGCTTGCGCGGCCGGATGACGTAGGTGAGCTTGCGGCCTCCCGTGCGTACTGTGAAGCTCTTGATCTCTGCTTGTTCTTGCTTTGTCATGGTGCGGGACTTCTTGAGTAACTTTGAAAATGCTGAGGGTGCTGATGCGCCATCTGCCTGCGTGTTGTTGTGGTTGGTATTCATTGCAAACCTCGCCTCGGAACTGTGTCTCTGAATTGCTGGAACTGTCTTTTAAAACGCTGTATTAAAAAACGCTGTGTTTAAAACTGTGTGACGGCCTGGAACCACAGGCGTGAGCGGCCGGTCTTGCCGTCTGCATCGGCCCCGGTCAGCAGGTTGGCGCCAGGGTTGTTGCCGCTCTTGTGCGCCCACATGGCGCGGATCTGGAAGATGCCTGTCT
>CAZFKW010000496.1:0-2136 GCA_964519795.1 uncultured Ramlibacter sp.
CTTCTCCGTGAACCTGCGGTCTTTCAGCACCCTCCAGATTGCGCTTGGCGTGTCACTTGCCGTGCATGCGGTGTTGTTGACCGTGCGCTTTGTGGACCCCGAGAGTTTCAACCGCGTGTTCCAGGACACGCCGCTGGAAGTCATCCTGGTCAACGCCAAGGCCAACGAGCGGCCCGACAAGGCCACCGCCATTGCGCAGTCATCGCTGGCGGGCGGTGGTGATGCAGACAAGGGCATTGCGACCTCGCCTCTACCCTCCTCTGCTCTGACAGAACTGGGCGATGCCGCTGAAAACTCGCGCAAGATTCAGGAGTTGCAGGAGCAGCAGACCATGCTGCTGGCACAGATCAAACAGGAGTTGGCTGCGCTATCGCCGCCCAACCCTAAACAGGCAAGCAATACCCCCGATGCCATCGCGCGTGAAGAGCGCAGGCGCCAGCTGATCAAGCTGTTGGCAGCCATCGAGCGGCGCATCAGTGAGGAAAACGCCCGACCGAAAAAGCGCTATGTCAGCCCTGCTACCCGCGAGGAAGTCTATGCCGTGTACTACGATGGCCTCAGGCGCAAGATCGAGGAAAAGGGAACCACGAATTTTCCTGAAGCCGGTGGCCGCAAACTCTATGGCGAGCTCATCATGCAAGTGGCCATCAATTTTGACGGCCATGTCATCGAGACCGTCGTTGAGCGCAGTTCGGGCAACCCGACGCTGGATCGCCGCGCGCAGGCCATCGCCCGTGCTGCGGGCCCATTCGGCAAGGTGCCAGAGCGCGCCCAGTTGAGCCTGCTGCGTGCCGGTTTCAACCGTCTGGCCTTTATCCAGACCTTCAAATTCACTTCGGAAGAAGTACTAGAGACGACCTTGCAACAGCGATGATGGATTCCTATTGCGTGATGGGCAACCCCGTGGAGCACAGCAAATCGCCGTGGATCCATGCGCGATTTGCCGATCTGACCGGCCAGGCACTGGACTACGGCAAGCGCCTGATCCCGCTGGACGGATTCGAGGCCGGGCTGAAGGCCTTCATGGCCGAGGGCGGCAAGGGCTGCAACATCACGGTGCCGTTCAAGTTCCAGGCGGCCGCGCTGGTCCAACATGCAAGCCCGCGTGCGCGGCTGGCCCAGGCCTGCAACACACTGCGCTTTGACGCCGATGGCATCCATGCGGACAACACCGACGGCGTCGGCCTGGTGAATGACATCGTCCGCAATGCCGGCGTGCCACTTGCCGGCAGCAGCGTGCTGCTGATCGGTGCCGGCGGCGCCGCAGCGGGCGTGCTGGGCCCGCTGATGGAAGCCGGGGCAGCACACATCGTCATTGCCAACCGCACCACGGACAAGGCCGCCTCCCTGGCCGCGCGCCATTCCATGCTGGCACTGCGCCACGGCACGGAGCTTCTGGCCTGCGGCCTGCAAGGCACACAAGGCCGTTTCGATGTCGTGATCAACGGCACGGCCAGCAGCCTGAGTGGCGGCGAGGTGCCCGTGAACGCCGGCGTGCTCAAGCCCGGTGCCCTGGCCTACGACATGATGTATGGCCCCGCGGCCCGGACCTTCATGGACTGGGCGCATGCCCATGGGGCTGTGGCGCGCGACGGCCTGGGCATGCTGGTGGAGCAGGCGGCGGAGTCGTTTGTGTTCTGGCGCGGCGTGCGCCCGCCGTCGGCGCAGGTCCTGGCGGAACTGCGCGCCACCCTGTCGGCATGACGCCATGAAGCCACTCCTGCGCTGGCTCGGTCTCATCGCGCTGGCTGGTGTATTGCTTCAGCTCTTTTTCATCCTGCGCATTGCGGCGATGCTGGCGATCGACCCGCAGTCCACCAGCTTCCAGCGCTCGGAGGCCTGGACACAACTCAGCACCAAAGGCACGCTGCGCTGGCGCCAGGAATGGGTGCCGTACAGACAGCTGCCCGACAGCCTCAAGCGCGCCGTCATTGCGTCGGAAGACGGCGACTTCATCAACCACGACGGTGTGGAGTGGGAGGCCATCGAAAAAGCCTGGGAGAAAAACGCCAGGGCCGAGGCACAGGCTGCCAAGCGATTGCAGGCCGCCAAACCCGGCACCGGCAAACCGCCCAAGATCGTCGGCGGCTCCACCATCACCCAGCAACTGGCCAAGAACCTGCTGCTCTCGGGTGA
>CAZFKW010000497.1:0-304 GCA_964519795.1 uncultured Ramlibacter sp.
CAGAACGCCGGCATCGTCATACAGGCCCAGCAGCAGCGATCCGACGGCGTCCTGGCCGTCCTTGTGCCAGCGGAAACCCGCCACGACGCAGTCAACGGAATGCTCATGCTTGATCTTGAACAGGATGCGCTTGCCGGGCTGGTAGGGCGCCTCCGCCGGCCTGGCCATCACCCCGTCGAGGCCAGCGCCATTAAAACGTTCAAGCCAGTCAACTGCGACAGCGCGATCGCGCGTCATCGGCGTCAGGTGAACGGGGGATCTGACGGAGCCCAGCAATTGCTCAAGCCGGGTCCGGCGATCCGTC
>CAZFKW010000497.1:335-2123 GCA_964519795.1 uncultured Ramlibacter sp.
ACGCTGCGCCCGCCGGCAGCGATCAGGTCGAAGGCCACGAAGGATGCGGCCTTCTCCTTTGCCAGCCAGCCGACGAGCGACTCGGGCGCGTGGGCGCGGCGCTGGACGGCGTCGAAGTCGAGGCCTGCAGGAGTGTAGACGACGATCTCGCCGTCGATCACGCACCCACGCGGCAGCACTTCGCCCAGCAATTTGGCCAGCTCGGGAAACCAGCGGTTGAGCGGTTTGAGGTTGCGGCCCTGGATGAGTACATCGTTGCCCAGGCGGAAGACAATGGCGCGCAGGCCGTCCCATTTGGGCTCGAACAGGAAGTCGCCGGCCTCAGGGATGCCGCCTGCGGCCCGCGCCAGCATGGGGTGGATGGGGGACTGTACGGAAGACTGGTGGGGGGTGGGAGTTTTTGTAGCCATGCACCCTTGTACCAGCTTCCGGACTGGAGCTGGCGCATTGGTTGCCGCGTCGGCAGGCACATCGCTATAATTTGCAGCTTATCCGAGGAGCGCTGCAACCCGACGAACCTGTCGGGCGAGGCTCGGAAACATCAGTTTCTAACCGCGCTCACCCACTGTATCGCGTGTGGTGAGCCTTCCCGGAAGTCCCCTTACGTGCGCCAGTGGCTCTTAACCCGGAGCTATCCAATGAACGCCGTTCTCAAACCCGCCAATTTCACCGACTACATCATTGCCGACCTCTCGCTTGCCGCCTGGGGCCGCAAGGAACTGAACATCGCCCAGACCGAGATGCCCGGCCTGATGGCCATCCGCGAAGAATTCGCCAGTGCCCAGCCGCTGAAGGGCGCGCGCATTACCGGCTCGCTGCACATGACCATCCAGACCGGCGTGCTGATCGAGACGCTGCAGGCGCTCGGCGCTGATGTCCGCTGGGCTTCGTGCAATATCTTTTCCACGCAGGACCATGCTGCCGCCGCCATCGCTGCCGCCGGCACCCCGGTGTTCGCCATCAAGGGCGAGACCCTGGCCGACTACTGGGACTACACCCACCGCATCTTCGAATTCACCGGCGCCAAAGGCACGCCCGAAGAAGGCCCCAACATGATCCTGGACGACGGCGGCGATGCAACGCTGCTCATGCACCTGGGCACCCGTGCTGAAACCGACGCCAGCCTGCTGGCCAACCCCGGCAGCGAAGAAGAGATCTGCCTGTTCAACAGCATCAAGGCCAAGCTCGCGCAGGACGGCACCTGGTACAGCCGCCGCCTGAAGAACATCATCGGCGTGACTGAAGAAACCACCACTGGTGTGCTGCGCCTCAACGAAATGTCGGCCAAGGGCACGCTGGCCCTGCGCGCCATCAACGTCAATGACTCCGTCACCAAGAGCAAGTTCGACAACCTGTACGGCTGCCGCGAGTCACTGGTTGATGCCATCAAGCGAGCGACCGACGTCATGGTTGCCGGCAAGGTGGCGGTTGTGGCCGGCTATGGTGACGTGGGCAAGGGCTCGGCCCAGGCCCTGCGTGCCCTCTCCGCCCAGGTGTGGGTCACCGAAATCGACCCCATCAACGCCCTGCAGGCCGCAATGGAAGGCTACAAGGTCGTGACCATGGAATATGCCGCCGACAAGGCCGACATCTTCGTGTCGGCCACCGGCAACAAGAACGTCATCACCTATGACCACATGGCGAAGATGAAGGACCAGGCCATCGTCTGCAACATCGGCCACTTCGACAACGAGATCGACGTTGCCTCGCTGGAGAAGTGCACCTGGGAAGAGATCAAGCCGCAGGTCGACCATGTGATCTTCCCGGACGGCAAGCGCATCATCCTCC
>CAZFKW010000498.1:0-2112 GCA_964519795.1 uncultured Ramlibacter sp.
CGGATCAACAAGGCCATCGGTGTCTTGAGCGGTGGGGAACGCATGTTTCTTGCCGCCATGGTCAGCGTCTATGACGACCGCAAAGGTGGCGCAATGCTCAAGCGTTGCGGCTTCCACGGGCTTGCCGATTTCGGTGGCCTCGACCTGGAACGTCGCAGGGTGATCGCCGATCTGCTGCTGAACTATGGCGGTTGGTGAGCCGGTCCCCGGTACATCGCTGCTTTCGTATCCATTCCACCCCATGAGGGACATGTGCCTCTCCCGAGGCCATTGTCCCTCCCATTTTTTTCGCTGCCCGCCGCCATCGGCACGGGCTTTTTCACATGCGGATGCCATCGTCCGCACGGGCTGGCTCCGTTCGCCGAGCGATTAGCCCGGACGCCAGCAATCAGCGCCGCCTGACGCTTGTTCCATTTTTCACCCGCCGGGGTTTGATCCCCCGGTGGGGATTGGCCTCGGTATCCTCCATAAAGGAGCGATCCCATGTCCGAGTCCAACAACCCTTTCATACGCGGTTATCGGAAGTTGCGCATCGTCCGCACGTTGCTCATCACCTGTGAGGACGACGAGCCGCCGGTCTGGCGGATGCTGCATCCCAGCCAGGCACACCTGCCCGATAACCAGCTAGCCCTGTTTCCTTGCCTAGTCGGCAAGGATTTCACGCTCATCACCGAAGGCCAGGAAGTGCCCGACGAGTTGGAAGCACAGTGTCAGGCCGACGGCATCGTGCGTTCGGTGGTCTATGCCATCGAAGGCGACGACTTCGACGGACGGCCCATGCACGTGGGCGACACCTATTCCGAGGAAGCAGCCCGTGAGGCGATCCAGCGTCTGAGCTTCGAGACGGGTTTCTATAGCCGCGCCTGGGAAATCAGCAGCGCGCACATCACCGAAGAGGCAAGCCAGTACCTTGCCAACCTGGCAGACCTTGCCACGCCCGAGGCGTTCCTCTTCATCGCCTTCCGCGTTCCCTACAGCCCGGCGATCGGCGTCAAGCTGATCTCCACACCGTGGACAGACGAGAACCTGGAGCACGCAGAGGGCATTACCGCCGACCAGCTTCGGCAGGAGCATCTGAACAAGGGCATGCCAGACGACTTGGCACGCATCCTTGAACTGGCCGGCCAGGCCGACGTGCGCATTCTCATCCTCGACGCTGACGCGCCCATGTTGCCGGGGCTCCCGCTGAACCAGCCATAGCGGTCACGTACCGCGTCAGCCTTTTCTCTTTCACCCATGCCAGCCCGTTTCCCTCCGGGGAACCGGGCTGATTTACTTTCACAGGAGCATCCTTATGTTCCCCGACCTCATCACGCCCGCCCAGGACTTCGAGCAGCAGCTCGGGGCCTGCGTTAATGCCATGAGCCAGGACGATGCCATCGGCCAGATTCTGGTATTCGAGCGCGACAAGGGCGCACTGCACATGCGCCACGTCGCCATCCACGATCTTGTGGACACTGACATCGATTGCTACGAGATGGTGGTGTTCGACGGTGGAAACACCAGCGGCTGCTGCTGGAAGCACCTGTTCTTTCCACGGCAGCGCATGCACTGCTTCGTGTACGAAGCTTGACCCTGTCACCCCTCACTGAGGGGTTTTTCTTTCTTCGTGCCGTGGCCATCGCAGCCTAGATCCTTCAGGTCAATGCAATCGTGACTTGCACATCAATTCAATAAATGTTGTATTATCGAATAATGAACGAAGATCAAGCTGTTTCCGCCCTCGGTGCCCTGGCCCACACCCAACGCCTGCGCGTGTTCCGCGCCCTGGTCGTCGCCGGCCCCGAGGGACTGACGCCCAGCGTGCTGGCCGACCAGCTCGACGTGGCCCGCAACTCCCTGTCTTTCCACTTGAAGGAACTGGCTCATGCCGGCCTCGTCACCATCGAGCAGCAGGGCCGCAATCTGATCTACCGCGCCGACTTTGCGCAGATGAACAGCCTGCTCGGCTACATGACCGAGCACTGCTGCCAGGGCAGCGCCTGCGAAGTCACCGAATCCGCCGCCGCCTGCAAGTCCTGCTGAAAGGAAATCCCCATGAAACGCTTTCACGTCCACCTGCACGTCGATGACCTGAACCGCAGCATCGGCTTCTATTCCCAACTGTTCGCC
>CAZFKW010000499.1:0-2091 GCA_964519795.1 uncultured Ramlibacter sp.
GCCCGACGTTCCCACCATGGATGAGGTATTCCCGGGTGGCGGCGTCTCGCTGGAAACCATCATCGCCGTCACTGCCCCTGCCGGCACACCCAAAGATGTCGTGGACAAGCTGGACAACGCCATCCGTGCGGCCCTGAACAAGCCCGAGGTCAAGGCCCGGTTTGCCACGCTCAATACATCGGTGATGCCGATGTCATCGGCCAATGTGGCAGCGCGCATCAAGTCGGACATTCCCCAGTGGGAATCGCTCATCAAGAAGGCAGGCATCGAGCAGCAGTAGGGCACTCGGGATTGTCATTGCGGACCTGATCCGCAATCCATGGTGGCGTGAAACGGGCGCTGCGCCAAGGATGCGTGGATCCCGGATCAAGTCCGGGATGACAGTTACTTTGCAGGCGGACGATCAGGCCCTGCGCCCCTACACCGGCACATCACCCTTCAGTGTGATCCGGTGCATGATGCGCCGGAAGCCGTGGTAGTCGTTCACCGGATTGTGCTGGGCGCATCGGTTGTCCCAGAAGGCGATGGTGTCGGGCTGCCATGCAAAGCGGCAGGTGAACTCGGGCTTGACCTGGTGGGCAAACAGGAACTGGAGCAACGGCGCACTCTCTTCCCGGGTCATGCCCACGATGCCTGCGGTATGCGCCACATTCACATAAAGCGCCTTGCGCCCGGTTTCAGGATGGGTGCGCACCACCGGATGCTCGGCCTGGTACTCCCGGGGCGCCTCGCCTTTGCCGTCGGTCCTGAGGCGGTCTTCGCGCGTCTTGGAGATATCGGCCAGTGCGGAGCTGCTGACGCCCTTCAGCCCGTCCAGCAGCTTCTTCATCGTATCCGACAGGGCGTCATACGCCGCATACTGGTTGGCAAACATGGTGTCGCCGCCATAGGGCGGGACTTCACGCGACAGCAGCATCGAGCCCATGGGCGGCTCGTCAAGGTAGGTCGTGTCTGAATGCCAGATGCCGCCAAAGTTGACCTTTTCCTGCTCCAGCTTCTTGACTTCAATGATGTGCGGGAAGCCGTCCAGCCCTTTGACGAACGGGTACTCTATCGGCTCGCCCATGGCCTTGGCAAAGGCCATGAACTGGGCCGGCGTGAGGTTCTGCCCCGGAATGAAGATGACCAGGTGGTCCAGCAGCGCCTTGCGCACCTCGGCGGCCTGTGCAGCCGACAGGCCGGGGGCCAGGTCGATGCCCGTGAGTTCGGCGCCCAGTGCGCCCGCGATTTTTCTGACTTGCATGTGTCCTTGCCTCTTGTGGATGGATGACATCGGGTGACATCGTGATGGATGCGACCGGATATTAGGACCCGGCGCACGCTGCAACAAGTCAAATAATATGAGTGATTATTCAGGTCTTCTGCACTATCAAGCCGTCAATGACCGTCATGCGGAGCGCCGGGCGCGAACAGGCGGGGGTACCAGCATCTTCCCGCACATGCCCACCAGGCGCGCGGCGGCAGGCGACAGCGAGTGCCCCCGGATGGTGATGATGGCAATCGTCCGGCTGAGCACGGGCGCTGTCACCCGCACCACTTTCAGGGGTGTGCGCTGGGGAATGGCAACGCGCGGCAGCACCGCCACCCCCAGGCCCGCCTCAGCCATGGCCACGAGCGTGCTGACATTGGTGAACTCGTAGTTCCCTTCGGCCGCGAGGTCCTGCGCATCCAGCGCTTCGTCCAGATGGTTGCGAAAGAGCGAGGTGTTAGTGAGCGTCAGGAGCGGCATTTTCGAGAGCTCACGCAGTGAAATTCCGAGGCGGCCGCCGTCCTTGAAGGTCCTGGGAAGCAGTGCGACGTACTCGTCATCGAAGATCGGCGCAAAGTCCAGGTCGCCCTTTTTCTCGGGGACGGGGCCAATGCCGAAGTCCACCTCCCGGCGCCGGACGACTTCGATCATTTCATGAAGCGTCAGTTCACGCACACGCACCGAGATACCGGGGTACTGGCGGGCAAAGTCCACCAGCAGCGCGGGAAGGCGGCTGCCCGCCACCGTCGGTACACAGGCGAGCGACAGGTGGCCCTGCTGCACGTCGGCCGCCAGCTGGATCTGCGACAGGCCGTTCTCCAGCTCGGCCATGGCCTTGCGCG
>CAZFKW010000500.1:0-2090 GCA_964519795.1 uncultured Ramlibacter sp.
GCGCCGGGCCTGGCTGCTGATCTCGCAGCTGGGCGTGATCTCGGCCATCGTCGGCATGGCCAGCACGGACCCCGCCCAGGGCGGTGCCAGCCTGACTGCGATGGCGCTGTTCTCGGTGCTGCTGGGCTTCATGTCGGCCACGCAGGACATCGTGATCGACGCCTACCGCATCGAGATCGCACCGCCTGAGCAGCAAGGCGTCCTGTCGTCGGCCTACATCGCGGGCTACCGGATCGGCATGATCGTTGCGGGCGCAGGCGCACTTTTCCTGGCGCAGCACTGGGGTTCTGCGCGCGAAGCCTACGCGTACACCGCTTGGCAACAGGCGTACCTGGTCATGGCGCTGGCCATGGGCGTGGGGGTTCTGACCACGTTCCTGATCCGCGAGCCGCAGGTGCCCGAACGCGTGCCCGAGCCTTCAGGGGCACATGGCCGCCTGCTGGCTGTCTTCGTCTGCGCGGTGCTGGCCTTTGTGGCCGTCTTCTGGTCCTGGGGCCATTGGCTGCAGCCGGCAAGGCCCGGCCCCCTGCTGGGCCTGCTGGTCGAGGCGATGCGCATGGCGGCTGCACTGGCGGCCGCTTTTGGCGTGGGGGCGCTCCTGGTATTCGCCGGCGTGGCGAGCCGGGACAAGGCCCGGGAGACCTGGGTGATGCCGGCGCTGGATTTCTTCCGCAGGTACGGAGCCAGCACCGCCGGGCTGCTGCTGGCCCTCGTCGGGCTGTACCGCATTTCGGACATCGTGCTCGGGGTGATTTCCAACGTGTTCTACCAGGACATGGGGTTTTCCAAGACCGAGATCGCCTATGCGGTGAAGACATTCGGGGTGGTGGTGGCCATTGCCGGCGGTTTTCTGGGGGGCTTGCTGGCCACGCGGTTCGGCGTGATGCGCTCGCTGTTCTGGGGGGCGGTGATGTCCGCGCTGACCAACCTCGGTTTCGTGGCACTGGCGTTTGCCGGGCATGACGTGGGCCTGATGTACGCCGTGGTCGCAGCCGACAACCTGGCTGCCGGCTTCGCCAGCGCAGCCTTTGTCGCCTTCCTGTCCAGCCTGACCAATGTGTCGTTCACCGCCGTGCAGTACGCCATCTTCAGCTCGCTCATGACATTGTTGCCCAAGACCCTGGGCGGCTATTCTGGCGGCATGGTGGATGGGTTGGGTTACCCCGGTTTCTTCATGTTGACCACATTGATGGGGCTGCCCGTCCTGGTGCTGGTGCTCATGGCCAAACGCCGTTTGCAGGTGGGCCGCTGATCTGGCTCAGGAGCGCCGGCTTCTGGACTTTGCCCAGCGCAGTTTTGGGCAGCGACGCCATGCGCTGCCAGCGGCGTGGCCACTTGTAGCGCGCCAGACGCCCCTGCAGGAAGGTCTGCAGGGCAGGTTCCCAGTCCACCTGGCATGCGGCATCTGGCTTGAGCACGACCACGGCCACAACGGTTTCACCCCATTGCGCGTCCGGCATGCCCACCACCGCACATTCGAGCACCCACGGGTGTTGCGCCAGCAGGCTCTCGATCTCGGCAGGATAGATGTTTTCCCCGCCGGAGATGATCATGTCCTTGATCCGGCCCACGATGGTGTAGCTGCCGTCTGCGGCCTGGCGCGCCAGGTCACCGGTGTGGAACCAGCCATCCGCATCGACGGCGGGCACATCAGGCCAGTAGCGTTGCGCGACGTTCGGTGCACGCAGCAGCACCTGGCCGACACCGTCATTGATGAGTGCCCGGGCATCCCTGGCGCCGTCGCTGCCCGCGCTGTGCCCCACGGGCGTTTCCGGCCGGCCGTTCACGGCTTCCAGCCTCACTTCCACATCCAGAGCCGGCCAGCCACAGGAGCCTGCATGGCTGATGGCGTGCCGCGCCGCCAGTGCGATGGAAAATGGCCCCGTCTCGGTCGCGCCATAGACATTGCAGACCGGCACACCCCGCGCATGAAAAGCCTCCACCAGGGGCTGCGGCAAGGTACTTGAACCGGCCCACACCGCGCGAAGGTGTGACAGGTCAGTCCCTGCCCAGCCCGGGTGTTCGATCAGCGCCTTCATCACGGCGGGCACCAGCAGCGTGAGGCTGGGCCGGTCCTGCACAAAGCAGTC
>CAZFKW010000501.1:0-2083 GCA_964519795.1 uncultured Ramlibacter sp.
CTCGGTGGTGCTGTAGCGCTCGTCCACTTCGTACACCGGCAGGCCGAAGCGACCCCGCAGCTGGCGTGCGAACTTCTGCGCGCGCGCCGTGTTCTCATGGCTCGCACCGTCGGGGTGAAATGGTATACCCACCACCAGCGCATCGGGTTGCCATTCCCGGATGCGCGCCTGCACCTGGGCAAAGCGCGCATCGCCTTCGGCCCTGATCGTCGGCTGCCCCTGGGCGCTGCGCGTCAGCCGGTTGCCCACGGCAACGCCGGTGCGCTTCAAGCCAAAGTCAAAAGCCAGAAAGGATTGGAGGTGGGAAGGTACGTCGGGAGCTGCCAGCGTGCTCATGCTTCACGCGTGCCCGGCATCCGGGGAAATCATCCAGGCCTCAAGGCCCAGCAGCTTGAGCGCCCGGGCATAACGCTGCTCCACCGGCGTGTCAAAGATGACTGCAATGTCCGCGCCGACGGTCAGCCAGCTGTTCTCGGCCAGCTCGGACTCCAGCTGGCCCTCACCCCAGGCCGAATAGCCCAGCGATACCAGAACCCTGCGCGGACCGGAGCCTGTGGACAGGGCCTCCAGCACGTCCTTGGACGTTGTCATCTCGAGCCCGCCGGGGATGGTCATGGTCGAGGCATAGACGGATTCATTGGACTTGGCGTCGCCCGCGAAGATCGGCTCGTGCAGTACAAAGCCGCGCTCGGTCTGAACCGGGCCGCCCTGGAACACGGGAATGTCGCTCAGGTCTTCGCGGCGCAGCGGCAGCTCGACCTTGTCAAACAGGTGCTTGAGGTTGATGTCGCTGGGTTTGTTGATGACCAGCCCGAGGGCCCCGCGTTCGCTGTGCTCGCACAGGTAAACGACGCTGTGCGCGAAAGCCTCATCCTCCAGCCCCGGCATCGCGATCAGGAAGTGATGCGTGAGGTTGATGGGAGCAGAATCAGCGGACATGGATTAAATTTTACTCTGCAGCGGGGGATGGACCTTCAGCTGCCAACAACGGGACACCGGATGGACAAGATTTATGCCCACGGGCTGATGTGGTTCAGGCGCGACCTGCGCTGTGACGACAACGCCGCGCTGTACCACGCACTCAAGTCCTGCGGCAAGGTCTGGTGCGTGTTTGTCCTTGACACGGACATCCTGGCGGGCCTGCCCCGGGCGGACCGGCGCGTGGGGTTCATCCTCGGGTCACTGGTGGCGCTGGACGCCGCGCTCAAGGCACTTGCAGGCAACGAAGGCGCGGGGCTGATCATCCGTCATGCTTCGGCTGTCGATGACATACCGGCGCTGGCCCATGAGCTGGGCGTGCAGGCCGTGTTTGCCAACCATGACTACGAGCCGCAGGCCATCGCGCGGGATGCGAGGGTGTTGGGTGCCCTGGCCAACGAGGGCGTGGCCTTTCGCACTTACAAGGACCAGGTCATCTTCGAGCGCGACGAGGTACTCACTCAGACCGGCACGCCCTATGGCGTGTTCACCCCCTACAAGAACGCCTGGCTGAAGAAACTTGATGCGTTCTACCTCAAGCCCTACCCGGTTGAAAAGTACGCCGGCTCACTGGACGTGCGGCCTGCGGCGCACCTGCACCCCCTCCCCTCACTGGGTGACATCGGATTTGAAAAGACCAACCTGTCGGCCCTGAAGATACCGGCCGGCACGGCGGGCGCGCAGACCCTGCTGGCCGACTTCCTGGAGCGCATCGACGACTACGGCAAGGCGCGCGACTTTCCGGCGGTCAAGGGGCCGAGCTACCTGGGCGTGCACCTGCGCTTCGGCACGGTATCTATCCGCCAGTTGGCTGCCTGTGCGCACCAGCGCGCCCACGCCGGCAGCCACGGGGCAGCAGTCTGGCTGGGCGAGCTGATCTGGCGGGACTTCTACTTCCAGATTCTGTTCCACCATCCCCATGTGGAGAAGCGCGCCTTCAAGTCCGAATACGACCATATCAAATGGGAGCATGGCAAGCACGCAGACGCGCTGTTTGCCGCGTGGTGTGAGGGCCGCACCGGCTACCCGCTGGTGGATGCGGCCATGGCGCAGATCAACCAGACCGGCTACATGCACAACCGGCTGCGCATGGTGGTGGCGAGCT
>CAZFKW010000502.1:0-2082 GCA_964519795.1 uncultured Ramlibacter sp.
CGAAGCTCTTTTCGTCAAAGTTCTTCGGGTCTACCACAGTGCTGTGGATATTGGTGAATACCTTGAACTCGGGCGCGCACCGGATGTCGTAGCCATAGCTGCTGGTGCCGTAGCTGATGATCTTGCGGCCGTCCTGCTCCCGGATCTGGCCCGGCTCGAAGGGCTCGATCATGCCGGTGCTTTCGGCCATCCGGCGTATCCATTTGTCGCTTTTGATGCTCATAGGGGTTCCTGTTGCCGCCATTCTAGAATTCTCCAGGCCCGGGTTTTCAGCACTACACAGGTGCGTCATATTCGGCACGCAAAATGCATGGCATCATGTACTGCATCTGCACATGTGAAAAGAGGCGCACCATGAAATTCTTCACGACCGTCATCTGCGTCACCGCCATCTCCTGGGGCCTTGCATCGCCCGTCCGCGCCCAGGGGAACTCCAATATCGGCCCCGCCATGCAACAGCAGAACCCTTGCCTGGCGGAAGTGGCCAAGTTCGAGCAGGCGATCGGGTTTGTACGCCAGACCTCCGGCAATGCGGCAGCGGCCGAACTCAAGGAAAAACTCCTGCCCGCCAAGCTGGAAAACGAGATCCTGATGAAGGAAGGCTACTGCGGACTGGCCAAGTACCTGCGCAGCAAAAAATTGTTGTAAGGCAGGGGTGATGCGTCCTGCGCGATCATCGCGTGGGCGCAGCAACGCCGCCCCGGATCACGCCCGGATCACCGCACAATCGCACAATCACCGTGATACGACCGTGCGCTCAACCAGCCGGTCATCGCCGAGAACGATCATCGAGAACAGGAGTTCGTCCAGGTTGCGCGCCTGCGATGTCTTGCGGGCGAGCATGGGCGTCGCCGCCGGGTTGAGGACCACGAAGTCGGCCTCGCAACCGGGCTGCAGGTTGCCCACGACGCCCTCAAGACCCAGCGCCTGCGCTGCCCCGGCCGTATGCTGCCACCACAGGTGTTGGGGGCTGAGGCTGAGGCCTGGTTTGGTCTGGCCTTCACGGCCCACGTAATAGGCCGCCAGCATGGTGTGAAACGGGCTGAAGCTGGTGCCGCCGCCGACATCGCTGGCCAGGCCGTACCTGAAGCCGACACGGTCCGCGCCTGCATAGTCGAAGAAACCGCTGCCCAGGAACAGGTTGCTCGTGGGGCTGACCGCCGCGGCCGTACCGGTGTCGCGCATCAGTGCGCGGTCGTCGTCGTCAAAGTGGATGCAGTGGGCATAGATGGCACGCCTGCGCATCAGGCCGAAGTCGTTGTACACCGCGAGGTAGCTGCGCGACTGCGGGAACAGCTCCCGGACCCACTTCACTTCGTCCAGGTTCTCGGCTACATGGGACTGTATCCACACATCCGGGTACTTTGCAGCCAGCTCGCCGGCGCCGCGCAACTGCGCGTCGGTGCTGCTGGGGGCAAAGCGCGGCGTGATGGCGTAACCCAGCCTGTCCACGCCGTGCCAGCGCCGGATCAGACTTTCCGTGTCGAGCAGGCTTTGCTCGGTGGAATCCCGCACGCCGTCGGGCGAGTGGCGATCCTGCAGCACCTTGCCGGCAATCATGCGCATGCCGCGCGCCTGTGATTCTGCAAAGAGGGCATCGGCCGACTGGGGGTGCGAGGTGGCAAAGGCCAGCGCCGTGGTTACGCCATTGCGCAGGAGTTCATCGAGAAACACCGTGGCCACGTCCTTGGCATAGGCGTCGTTGGCAAAGCGGGACTCATGGGGAAAGGTGTAGTTCTCCAGCCAGGGCAGCAGGCCCTCGGCAGGCGAGCCGATGACGTCGGTCTGGGGGAAATGGATGTGCAGGTCCAGGAAGCCTGGGGCAATGATGCGGCCAGGGAGGTGCTCTACCGACACGCCGGGAAAATTGCCGGACAGGGCCTTGTACGAGCCGACAGCCCTGACCACCGGCCGGCCCTGAGCGTCCGGGCCGATGACGAGCAGGCCGTCTTCTTCGTAGAGGGCGGTATGGTCGTCGGCAAAACGCAGGATGGAGGCTCGATAGGACTTCATATAAGGCTGTCATGCCGGACTTGATCCGGCATCCATGCTGGCGTGAGGTGGATTCCGGGTCAAGCCCGG
>CAZFKW010000503.1:0-2078 GCA_964519795.1 uncultured Ramlibacter sp.
TCCGCAAAGGACGCTAAGGACGCAAAGAAGAGCGAAGACACCTGTCAGAGTGATCATCGCCATGGAGAGCGCACGCAGCTCGGGATGCTCCTGCTTCCTTTGCGTCCTTTGCGTCCTTTGCGGACAATAAAAATGGACTGGTAGTGCGCGACAGTTCGATGCGCGAACATACGCACCCGTAGTGTCGACCGGAACTCTCGCCCCCAAGTTCCGCAGCCGCAGCCGTAAGTGGTTGATTCCGCTATGCGCGGCTCGCGGATTTGTCACTACGCCGGGGTGGCGACCTCGGGGGCCGGCAGGTTGAGTTGCTGCAGCAAACCACGCTGCTCGGCGTTGATCTGGCTGGTGCGGGTGGTGGGGCGGTGATCGATCTTCACTTGCAGCTGCTGGATCTGGCGCAGCAGCGCCAGCGCGCGTTGCGGCGAGAGCGGGCTTGCGCTGGCCTTCAGGCGCATCCGCATCACGCGGTGCAGCAGCAGCGCCAGGAAGCAGATCAGCGCGTGCGCTCGGATGCGTTCGCGCAAGCGGTGGTGCACGGGGGCGATCTCGATGTCGCTCTTGAGCACGCGGAAGCCGCGCTCGATGTCCGCCAGCGCCTTGTAGCGTTCGATGACGCCCGCCGCCGGAAGGTCGGTGTTGGTCACCAGCAGCAGTTTGCCGTCGAGGACTTCGGCAGCACGCTTGGCGATGTTGTCGATGGTGTAGCTGAAGCGCTCGGCTTGCAGGTCGGCCTTGACGATGCGCGACAGGCGCGCCGCCTTGGTCAGCTCGGAGAACTTGAGATAGGCGCGCCGGTCGCTGGAGCGCCGCCCGCGCTGCGGGGTGCCCTCGTCCTGTGCGTCCAGCCGGGTAGCCAGGCGATCGCCCTCGGCCTCCAGCGCTGCGATCGCCGCCTCGCGCGCCTGCCGCTGTTCCTCGGCGCGGACGGCATCGTGCGCCAACACCAGCCGGCGGTCCTGCCAGCGGGTTTCGCCGACGCCGTCGACGAAGGCCACGTCGCCGACCCGATCGGCGAACTCGGCATAACGCCGGCCAGGGACCGCCAGCACGTACTCGATCGGCTCACCGCTCGCGCTGGTCAGGCTTTCCACGGCCGCCAGGTTGTCCAGACTGAGCAGGCCGCGATCAGCGATCAGGATCACGCGCTTGAGCCGATAGCGTTTGACCGTGGCCTGGATCATCGGCAGCAAGGTGCCCACCTCGCCGATGTTGCCTGCGTGCACCTGGTGCGCGATCGGCAGGCCCTCGCGGGTCTGGATCACACCGAGTACGAACTGGCGTGCGATGCCGCCGGTCTCCTTGCTCATCCCGTGGGCGCGCACATCGTCGGCGACCCGGCCTGTGCCGCTGATGCGCACGGTGGTCAGGTCGTAGAACACCACCGACATCTCGTCGTCGAGCAGAGGCCGCAACTGCGCGGCGACCGCGTCCTCGACAGCGCCGGCGCGATCCATCAGCGCATCCATCGCGCGCAGCAGGTGGTCATGGCTGGAATGCTCCGGGTGACCAGGCAGAGCGACGGTATCGAGCCAACGCAGCACGCCGAGCTTGGAATCGGGCTCGCACAGGCGGTTGAAGACCATGGCGCGAACCATGGCGAGCGCATCGAAGCGGCGATAGGAAGACCGCAGCGCCCGCGCCACAGCACCCTCCAGACCCAGCTCCTGCCAGAGCGCGTGCAAGGCGTAGACATCGCCGAGCGCCTTGGCGCCGATGAACTCGACATCGGGAACCGGCGCGGGGACCCGGCCGAGAGCCCGCTGCAGACCGCAGATCAACGGATCGAGGTCCTTCGGACGCAATTGGTCGAGCCGACCGAGGTCGGCGACGACCCGCTGCCGGGGTTCCCCGTTGTCATTACGAAAGGCCTCGACGAGCTGCAGGTAAGCCCGCCCGCCGGACTTGGAAATGCGCGTAAACATGCCGCTACGGTAGTCGCGGCCGGGGTTGATATCAAGACGTAAATGAACCTGAACGTGTTACTACAGAGGTTTTGCGGAAAGCACGCCCAAGAAGTGACAACTCCTTGATCCGGCACATCCTGAGGGCGCCCGATTGGGCGAAATCAGGTGGGAGAG
>CAZFKW010000504.1:0-2077 GCA_964519795.1 uncultured Ramlibacter sp.
TGGTGCCCAACCTCAAAGGCGCGCAGGCCGCCATCGCCAGCGGCGCGGACCTGATGGTCGTGCCCCTGTCCGCCAGCCATGCGCACAGCCTGGCCAACCTTCGCAAGACGCCGGACGAAGTGGTCAGCATGGTGGCCGCCATCCGCGCTGAACGTGATGCCTCGGGCTCGAAGATGATCCTTGAGGGCGGCGTGGGCACGGCCTTTGGCTGCACCCTCCAGGGCCATGTCGAACCGGCCGAAGTGCTGCGCCTGATGCAGGCCCTGCTGGACGCCGGCTGCGACCGCGTGAGCCTGGCCGACACGGTCGGCTATGGCAACCCCGCCATGGTGGCCTCGCTGTTTGAACAGGCCCGCCGGATTGCCGGCGACAGGCTCTGGTGCGGCCACTTCCACGACACCCGCGGCCTGGGCCTGGCCAACGTGCTGGCCGCCATGCAGACCGGTATCACCCGCTTTGATGCCTGCCTGGCCGGCATCGGCGGCTGCCCGCATGCGCCAGGGGCCAGCGGCAACGTCACGACCGAAGACCTGGCCTTCATGCTGGAGAGCATGGGTGTGCGGACCGGGCTGGACATTGGCAAGTTGCTGGTACTGCGCAAGCAGGTGGCTGGCTGGCTGGCCGGCGAAGAACTGCACGGCACGCTGTGGCGCGCCGGCTTGCCCAAAACCTTTGCGCCCGTGCTGGAGGCTGCGTGATGGGCACTGCCGCCACCGCTGCGAGGAACCGCCTGCCGCTCGAAGGCACGGCGTTCCTCTCGGTCCACGACCGCGCGAAGGCCTGCGCGTCGTCGAGTTCACCCACATGGTCATGGGCCCGACCTGCGGCATGGTGCTGGCCGACCTGGGCGCCGAGGTCATCAAGGTCGAACCCATTGACGGTGACCGCACCCGGCACCTGCTGGGCGCAGGCGCAGGCTTCTTCCCGATGTTCAACCGCAACAAGAAGAGCATTGCGCTGGACCTGCGCAATCCTGAAGGCGCGGAAGTCGCGCGCAGGCTGTGCGCCACCGCCGACGTCGTGGCCGAGAACTTCCGCCCCGGCACCATGCGCAAGTACGGCCTGGACTACGCGTCGCTCAGCAGGAACGACGAGCGCATCATCTACATCAGCCTCAAGGGCTTCCTGCCCGGCCCGTATGAGCACCGCACGGCGCTGGACGAAGTCGTCCAGATGATGGGCGGCCTGGCCTACATGACCGGCCGCCCCGGCGACCCATTGCGCGCGGGCACGAGCGTCAACGACATCATGGGCGGCATGTTCGGCGCCATTGGCGCCATGGGCGCGCTCATCCAGCGCGGCATCACCGGCAAGGGCCAGGAAGTGCAGAGCGCACTGTTCGAGAACAACGTCTTCCTCGTCGGCCAGCACATGCTGCAGTACGCCATCACCGGCCAGGCGGCATCACCCATGCCGGACCGCATCTCGGCCTGGGCGCTTTATGACGTCTTCACTGTCAGGGACGGTGAGCAGATCTTCCTGGCCGCGGTCAGCGACTCGCAGTGGGTGACCTACTGCGACGCCTTCGGCTTTGCCGACCTGAAGGCTGACCCTGCCCTGGCCACCAACAACGACCGGGTGCGCGCCCGTCCGACACTGATCCCGGTCCTGCGTGAACGGATGGCAGGCTACACGGCCGCCGAACTTTCAGCAGTCTTCGAAGCCAAAGGCCTGCCATTCGCGCCCATCGTGCGGCCGGAGGACCTCTATGACGACCCGCACCTGAAGGCAACAGGGGGCCTTGCGGATATCCGCCTGCCCGACGGCGAACGTGCCGGCGAGATCGCCCAGACCACCCTGCTACCCCTGACGCTGGACAACCAGCGCCTGGGCGTGCGCAGCGACCCGCCGACCATGGGGGAACACACCCATGAACTGATGGCGGCATTAGGCTACAGTGGCGAGCAGATCGACAGGCTGCACGCCGGCCACGCCATTGCCTGAGCGCCAGCACACACGAATCCGTTTTATCAATGACCTCCAAGGAGACAGAAATGAGCAACTCGCAACAACTATCCCGCCGGACCGTGCTTGCAGCCGCGCTGGCTGCCGGACTCGTGCCGGTGGGCGCACATGC
>CAZFKW010000505.1:0-2048 GCA_964519795.1 uncultured Ramlibacter sp.
GAGCTTCCAACGCCCCTCACCACAGACATGGATGAACTGCCTGAAGTGCTGGACGATGGCCTTGTGCCGCCAGCAGGCATTGATGACGACCCGGAGTTCGAGCGGGTCGTCCACGTCCCGGACTGACGCGCAATGTCACCCCGGCTTTTTGCAGCGGTGCCTTTTGCGCTGGCTTGCACGCTGCTCACGGCGTGCCCCGACACAGCAGGGCCCAAGGTGCCGACGGCGCCCAAAGTTCCCGAGCCCAAGGCGCAGCCGGCACCCGCAGTGCAAGCTGGCAAGGGCTTGTTGAACATGATCGAGGACAGAACATGACGGATACAAGCCTGGAATTCAGCGGCGCGAGTTTGCGCGCCACCATTGATGCCATGAGCGCGCTGACCTTCGCGCTGTCACGGCAGCTCAGCCCCGACCAGCAGGACGGGCTGGCCAGCGACTTGATGCGGCTTGCCAAGGACGCGCAGAACAACGGCAATGCGGAGCTGGAGATGCTGCTGCTGGACATGCACCGCAAGGCCCGCGCGGGCGGGGGTGCCGTGCGCCAGATGTCCATTGATGGCGCCTCACCCGGCGTCCAGGCGGCCGCAGGGTCCGTTCCTGCCGTCTGATTGACACGCTGCTTGCTGTGGTGAGCAGCGCGTTCTGGCGGGAATGGCCCTGGCTTTGCGATACTTGACCCATGCAGCTTCAGGACATTCTCTATTCACAGGGCTTCGGCACGCGCCGGGTCTGTGCCGGTCTTGTGCAGCAAGGGCATGTGAAAGTGGAGGGTGCGCCATGCACCGATCCGTCGCAGGACTTCGAGGAATCAGGCCTGACCTTCACAGTGCAAGGAAACGAATGGCCGTTTCACGACCGCGCCTACATCATGCTGCACAAGCCGGCTGGAACGGAATGCTCGCAAAAGCCGTCCACCTGGCCGAGCATCTATACACTGCTTCCATCCCCGCTGCGCCTGCGTCCGCAGAAGTCCGCCGTGCAGGGGGTGCAGGCCGTCGGCCGGCTGGACCAGGACACGACCGGCCTGCTCCTGCTCACCGACGACGGCAAATTCATCCACCGCATGAGCTCGCCGCGCCACCATGTGCCCAAGGTGTATGAGGTGACCACCAAACACCCCATTGACGAGGACCAAGTGCGTAAATTGCTGGAAGGTGTGGTGCTTGATGACGACCCCAAACCTGTCCGCGCCGCCGCCTGCGAACGCATCGGCGAGCCAGGTATTGCCAGCCACCATTTGCGGCTGACGCTCACCGAAGGCAAGTACCACCAGGTCAAGCGCATGCTGGCCGCAGTGGGTAACCGCGTGGAGGGCCTGCACCGCTCACGCATTGGCAGTCTCGAACTCCCGCCCGATCTGGCTCCCGGCAAGTGGCGCTGGCTGGGCGCGGAAGACCTTGCAAGGATCTCGTCATGACTGCCAGCCTCACAGTGGATCAGGCGCTTGAGCAGGCCACCTCCCGCTGGAACGCGGGCGAGAAGGCTGCCGCCCGCGTGCTCGTGCAGCAAGTGCTGACCGCCGCACCGGACCACCCCGGTGCCCTGAACCTGGCCGGCTGCGCCGCATTTGAAGATGGCAATGCGGGCATGGCGCTGGCGCTGTTTGAGAAAGCCGCCGCCCGCGCACCGTCTGACACCGCCGTGCAGGGCAACCTTGCGCGCAGCGAGTTTGCCGTCGGTCGCGTGGAGCGTGCCCGCCGCCGGGGCGAGTACCTTGCCACCCTGGCGCCGCAGGCCCGGGCGATGTGTAACGAGTTTGCAGGCAAGCTGGCCTCCGCCCGGCGCCCGCCGGCCATTGCTGCGGCGTTCTATGCCGGTGATGCCAACCAGTTGCGGCGCGACGTTGACGGCTACCTTCATGCCGCAGCCAGCGGTGTGCCGCGCTCGATGCTGCAGCAGCCCAAGGTGCTGATTGCGCCGCATGCCGGGCACGTCTATTCGGGCGCCACAGCGGCCAAGGCCTACGCGCGCATCCAGCCCTTCGCCCGTGCAATCCGCCGTGTCGTCATGCTGGGGCCGGCGCACCGCGTCTATTTCAAGGGCATTGC
>CAZFKW010000506.1:0-2033 GCA_964519795.1 uncultured Ramlibacter sp.
CAGCGCTTCATAGAACGCGGCTTCGACATCATCGGCTGAGCCGCCAACGGTGGCGGCGTGGTGTTTGGCGCTAGGCATGGCGGCAATGGGAACTCGTCAGGGTCATGGCCCCGATTTTGCCGTGGTTTCGGTGCCGGGGGGCTGCAGCCATGCCCGGACGATGCTGCGGACGTCACCTTGAGCCGCACGCCAGACGAGCTCGGGTGCGGCGATGTGGATTCCCGCGGGCATGGCCTGCAGTGCTTCGCTGACGAGTTCCGCGACTTTGGACGCCCGCACCGGCTGCTCGCTGCCGGGCACCATGAAGCTCAGGACGGACAGCATCCATGCGGCGGTCTTTTCAAGGAAGGCGGCACCCGCCCGGACTTCGGCCGGCTTGCGCGCCGAACGCACGATCAGCACTCGCTCAAACCCCAGCGCCACAACGGCATGCTCGTCCAGGGTGGCCAGGCCGCGCTTGAGCGCCTCGGGTAGTTGCCCCTGCGCATGCGGAAGCACAACGGCCAGCGTCTGCACCCCGCAGGCCCGCATCCACTGCGCCAGTGCCACCAGATGCCCCGGCTCGGGCGTCCAGAGGGCGCGCTCGCGGTCGTAGTAAAGGCGCGGCGGGTCGAACATGATGATGCCGGTGGCGGCGGGCTCGCAGGGCCAGCTGCCCGGCTCATCGCCCTGCACAACCAGTGCGGTGACCGTGCGCAGCGCCGGGGTGATGGGCTCGCGCGCCAGCACCCTTGTGGCGTTGAACAGCTGCAGGCCGACCATGCGGCGCATGACTTCATTGCCCAGCACGCCGGTGGCGCCCGCGACAAGCAGGCTGCGGGTCCTGCCGCCTGCCGAGCCCGGGCTCTGCGATGCAGCGCCGAGGACTTGAATAAGGTCTGACGAGGAGGGTAGGAACCAAGCCTCTCGGCTTGATTCCCCCCTAAGAACCGGACGTGCGCCTTTCAACGCATCCGGCTCACGCACGACCACTGGTTCGGTAGCTTCATTGGGCTGCATCGCCCTAGTCTACGTCTCCAGATTAAAGTCCCCCGTGCTGGGGACCGGCTTGGTTACCTCCAAACCTAGGGCGTGTACCCGCCGGTGACAGACCGGATGCAAGAGCACCCGATTGGCGAACGCATTAGATCCGCCATGCATCCGGTAGACGATATGGTGGTCGTCCATTGCGGAGGCATTGTCCAAAAGTTGCTCACACAAGGCGCACCTGCCTTGCTGTTGAACCCACAACTTGAACCGCTGCCGGTCCCAGACGTCTTTCGACATCCGGCGTCGCACAAGCTTTTCGTTGTCGGCTTCCCACTCGGGATCGAAGGGGTTGTAAGCCCCTTCAACCTTGATGTGGCGGTCAATTTTCATGTCCGCCAGTTTGTAGAGCAGTCGCTGCACAGCTTCCCCTTCGCGGTTAAGACCTTTCCCGGCGAACACACGGCGTTTGCCGATGCGTGTCCAGTAATGGTCATACACCCATTTTGCAGAGTGACGAGGATGACGCCGCCGCCCCCATCGCATCAACCGCCAGTAAATCAGGCTGTCGAGCTTTGAGAACGTTACCTTCGCTACTACTCCCTTGTGGTACTCAGCCCAACCCCGAAGGATTGGATTAAGTCTGATAACCAGCAACTCCGTTGGAACGGACTGCGAACGTCCAACAATTCCACTAACCTTGTCGTAGAACGCTTTCACGTTCTTTTTGTTCGGCTTGGTCAGCAGTTTGTCGTTGTACTTGCGGAAGTTCCACCCTAGAAAGTCGAATCCTTCGTCGATATTCACGACCGTTGTCTTCTCCTGTGACAGCGTGAGCCCTCGCTTTCGCAAGAACTCTACGATCCAAGGTCTGACTACGGTTTCGAGCAGCTCTTTCGAACCGCCAGTCACCACGAAATCGTCAGCGTATCGAACCAGATTCACCTTCGCGGCAGCGGCCTTCTTCTTACCCATACCAGCTTCGAGAAACTGATGGAGGCCTTCTTCCATTCCGTTCAGCGTGATGTTCGCCAGTGTCGGCGAGATGATGCCGCCCTGCGGCGTTC
>CAZFKW010000507.1:0-1699 GCA_964519795.1 uncultured Ramlibacter sp.
GAGTCCTGGATGCGGGCGGTGGCATCCTCAAGGTGAACCAGGCATGGATCGCGCATGGCGGCCTGTTGCCTGCGGCGGGCCGTACGTACCACGACATCTGTGAGAGCCTCGCTGTGGGGCACCTCACGACGGAACGGGTCAAGTCTGGCGTGCTTCGCGTGCTGCAAGGCCAGAGTCCCGTGTTCCGTGAAGAATGCGCGCACGAGGGCCAGCGCTTCACGGAATTGACAGCTGTGCCACTGGTCGGGGATACGCGCCGCGGCGTCCTGCTGACGCTGGCCGATGTGACGGCTCGCAGGCAGGCGGAGGACGCGCGGCACAGCGACAGGCAGCTGCTGGACAAGATCGTGGAGAACATTCCCACATCCGTGCACGTCAAGGCCGTCAATGACGATCTTCGCATCGTCTTGTGGAACAAGGCTGCCGAGGCCCTGTACGGTGTGCCCCGCGCGGAGGCGATTGGCCGGAACGTGCAGGACTTGTGGCCGGCCGACGCAGCGGCCGCCATGGCCGCTGCGGACCAGGCCCTGCTGCGGGATGGCGGGCGGCAGGAGTTTCCGGACCGCCCGGCCCAGACGCGGCACGGGAATGAGGTGCTGGTGCACATGCGCAAGGTGCTGATTCATGACGAGGCCGGCGTTGCGACGCACATGCTCATCATTGCGGATGACGTGACCGGACAGCGGCGCAAGGAGGCCGGGATGCGTGCCAGCGAGGAGCGCTTTCGCAGCCTGGTGGCCATGTCCAGCGACTGGTACTGGCAACAGGATGCTGAGTTCCGGTTCTCGTTCTTCTCGGGTGATGACGCCATGGGCAATGTTCCTTTCCGTTCGTCCACACTTGGCAAACCGCCCTGGGAACTGCCGCACCGGGAGCCAGTGGCGGGCACATGGGCTGACCACCGCGCGCAGCTGGAAAACCGTCAGTCATTCAGGGACTTTGAATACGTCTACAACCCGCCCGGCGCGGCGCCTGCCTGGCTGTCAGTCAACGGTGAACCCGTCTATGGTGACGACGGCGTGTTCGCCGGCTACAGGGGCACGGCGCGCGACGTGACGGCAGCGAAGGCGGCCGAGCGTGAGATCAGGGCGCTCAATGCGGATCTTGAGGAGCGCGTGCGGCAACGAACCGGGCAGCTGGAGCGGTCCAACAGCGAGTTGCAGGCCTTCGCCTATTCCGTGGCCCACGACCTGCGCGGGCCGTTGACCAGCATCAACGGTTTCACCCACCTGCTTGAGCGCAACCGCGGCGCGTCTCCCGACGACGAGGTCCGGCGCAGGCATGCCCTGGAGCGCATACGGGCTGTGGTGAAACACATGGATGAGCTGACGCATGGCCTCCTGGCTCTCGCGCAGCTGGCGCGCGTGGGCCTGCGCTGGACGTCTGTGGACCTCGGTGAGCTGGCGCTGCTTGTGAATGAGCACCTGAAGATCGGCAATGAAGGAAGGGACGTCAGGCTCCAGGTCGATCCCGGGATGATCACAAATGGTGACAAGGTGCTGATGAGGCAGTTGCTGGAGAACCTGCTTGGCAATGCCTGGAAGTTCACGGCGCGCGAGCCGGTCGGGCAGATTCACCTGGGTCGGGAAAGCGATGGCCAGGGCGGCGTCCGCTTCTTTGTCCGGGACAATGGCGTGGGCTTTGATGCAGCGCAGGCGTCCGGCCTGTTTGGCGCCTTCCATCGCTTCCACAAGGTGTC
>CAZFKW010000507.1:1709-2033 GCA_964519795.1 uncultured Ramlibacter sp.
CACCGCATCGTGACGCGCCATGGCGGCACGGTTTGGGCGGAATCTGTACCGGGAGGGGGCGCGACCTTCTATTTCACGCTGGGCAAGCCGCCGCCTGGCGCAGGCTTCTAGGTTGCCGGCAAGCGGGCTGTGTGTCCACTATGCGGGACGGGCCGGCTCCAGCAGCATGCCTTTGCTCTCGATGAATGCCACCACCTCTGTCAGGCCGTCACGGGTCTTGAGGTTGGTCATCACGAACGGTTTCAATCCACTGGACGTTGTGCGCATGCGGATGGTGTCTGCCTCCATCACGCCAAGATCGGCACCGACGTAGGGTGCCAGGTC
>CAZFKW010000508.1:0-2029 GCA_964519795.1 uncultured Ramlibacter sp.
GCCGCTTCGATGCCGCCGCCCACCGGCGTCCACTCGCGCGCGGTGATGTTGTTGACCTGGGTGCGCGCATTGGTGATGACGGCAACCAGGTTGGCTGGCGTCAAGTCGGTGCGCGGCAGCCGCGTGATCACATCCAACGGGCAGTTGCCGTCGCCCCCGCCATCGGGCGGCAGTCCACAGCCGGCAGGGTTGTCCACCGCCGACCAGTCTTGCACGAGGATGCGGTCGCCCGCACGCAGCAAGTCGGCGATGACCTGGCCCGCTTTCTTGGCGTTTGTCAGGCGCGTACCTTCGCCGATGGTGTCCTCGATGTTCATCGAACCGCTGGCGTCGAAGCTCAGGGCGATGTCGCTGTTGCCCGGCGCAACGTAGAGCAGCGCGTTGGTCTCCTGCGCAGAGATGGCGCCATCGAGCGTGATGCGGAAGTTGACAAAGGTGGTGCCTGCCGGTTTGACCGGCGGCAGCAGGATCGCCCAGTACTCGTCGCCAACTTCCTGGAAGCTGCCCGGCACAACCGTGATGGGGTCGCCCGCAGCGTCGAAGGTGAACGAAGATTCGAGGAGACCGCGGACGCTGCTCGCACCGTCGGTCACGGTCCAGCGCGTCAGAAAGGCGATCGGGCTGGCGGGTTCGCCTACCAGGGCGAACTTCACCTGCCGCGGCTCCAGGATGGTGAGCGCAGGCGTGACACAAGTGAAGCTCACGTCGAAGTCATAGTTGGCGCTGAAGCTGTTGACCCCGGCCACCAGCCGGCCGAATGCACCGGCGCCGGCAAAGGTGCGGATATAGTCCTCGCCGATCTTGGCCGAGCGCAGCACCTTGGTGGGCGAGGTGGTCTTGGCCGCCATGAAGTTGATGCCCAGTTGCGCACCGGGTTCGCCGTCTACTTCCATCTGCACGTAGGGGCAGCCGGCCTGGGGCTTGACCTGGTAGTAGCGCGCAGCCCACTGGTCGGGTGTGGCGTCGGACCAGTTCTGGGCGCCGCCAGCCATGTTGACATCCTGGGTCAACGTGGCCAGATTGCCAAAGGGATTGGCGTCGTCATCCAGATAGATCAGCTCGGGCTGTGTGACCGGGTCTGCCCAGTCCTTGGCCCAGTTGGCTGCAAAGAAGTTGAGGAAGAACTGGCGCTCGCTCATGCCGCCCAGGTTGGGGATCAAGGTGTCCAGGACGTAGAGCGTGTTCTGGGCGTCGCATTCCGTGTAGTGGTGGTAGAGCGCATCGATGCGGTGCCAGGCGTCGCTGACGGAACCGATCGTGCCCAGCCGCTCGATGAAGTATTTGTTGAAGATGTTGCCGTAGCTCTTGGCGTACATGGAGGTGGTGGAGTTGTAGGTCGCACCACTATACCCCTCGGCGTCCGCAACGGCATTCACCGAGTCGGCGCCCAGATCGGCATATCCTTCGACAAACTCCGCATCGTCGGGGTAGTTTGGCTTCAGATAGGCGTAGCAGCCATCGTCGTAGGAGAACTGCAGGTAGTGCTGCGCCTCGTGGTAGACCGTAGTCTGGCCGCCGCCGCCGCGCACCATTGGCGAGTCGATGCCGATCCGGCAGTTGCCGGAACTGGCCCAGTAGGCGATGCCTGACCAGCCGATGCCGTCCTCCATCTGGACGTTGATGGTGTCGTCGCAGCCGGTGTCGTAGAGGTGATGGCCGGAATCGGTGTGGAAGCGCTGCCAGGCATCCTGGAACCAGGCGGCCACCTGCTCCGCCTCGGCGTCGCTGTTGATCCAGTGCTGCAAGTTGTAGTTGACGCCATCTTCCATACGCTGCGTCGTGCTCACCACTTTGGTGTAATAGACTCTGATGGTCTTGTCGCCGCCGCCGACCGGGAACGTGCGCGTGACGCACTCGTCCAACAACAAGCCATCAATCGTCGGACCGCCGGCACAGGGAGCTGTGACGCTGCGGACACCCACCTCGCTGGTGGTTGAATCGGGCGGTGGCCCATGATCGGCGCCGTCGTGCGCTGCGGCTGCCATGACGCCGACCAGCACGAGCAACAGCGCCAGCATCCACGCGCTGA
>CAZFKW010000509.1:0-2025 GCA_964519795.1 uncultured Ramlibacter sp.
CATCTTCTGTTTGAGCTCCCGACGCTGCTGGGCTTCCAGCGACAAGGTGGCTGTGGGTCGCGCCAGCAGGCGGCCAACCCCAATGGCCTCGCCGGTTTCGTCGCAGTAGCCGTAATCGCCGGCATCAATGCGCTGGATCGACTGCTCGATCTTCTTGAGCAGCTTGCGTTCGCGGTCACGCGTTCGCAGTTCCAGGGCGTGCTCTTCCTCGATGGTGGCGCGGTCGGCCGGGTCGGGAACGATGACGGTGTCTTCGCGCAGGTGCTCAGTGGTTTCGCCGGCGCTGTTGAGGATGTCAGTCTTGAGCTGTGACAGCTTGAGGCGGAAGTAGGCCATCTGCTTGTCGTTCATGTATTCGGAGTCCGGCATGGCCAGGACTTCAGCGTCGCTCATCTCGGCAGCCGACTTGGTCTTCCAGTTGTTGGCAAGCTTCGGGTCCTTCTTGATGGCCACATGGGGGGGCGGCGTCAGGACAGGCGTGGACACGATCTGTGTGTAGCTGGCCTTGGCAGCGGTTGACGCAACAGCCTGCGCCATCGATGGAACGGTGAGCTGCTGCAGGCGGGACAGGCGGGGGGGCTTGGCCGCAGGCGCCGGAGCCGCCACTGCGGGTTCGGCCTTGGTGCCGGCTTTGATGGGTGCTGCGGGCTTGGAGATGGTTTTCACAGGGAGTTTCAACGCTTTCGTGTCCGGGGACTTGGATTTCTGAACAGGTGTGGCGGCCTTGCTGGCTGCCGGCCTGGCTACTGGTTTGGCCGCAGGCTTCGCTGCGGACTGTGCGGGCGTGGGCTTCCTGGGTGCTGCGGTCCTGGTGGAGGGCGAAGCCGCCTTGGTTGCCTTGGCAGGCGCCTTGGCCACTGGCTTGGCCGGCTTCCTGGCAGCCGGCGCCGGTTGGGCCTTGGCTGCCGGCTTTTTCACGGCTGCCTGGGCCTTGGTCTTCTTCGCTGGGGCTTTCACGTCATGTCTCCTCGCGGAACTGGCAAGCGGCCGGTGTGGTAGCCCGTCTGCAGACCTGGTTTTTCTGATGATGGGAAGTTCTCATTCACCCGAGTTATACCCTGATTAACGGCGTTCCCGGAGACACTCTGCGGGATTTCACCGGCGCGCGATTGTATAGTCTGCGCGGCGCGAAATCCTGCGAGTTGCGGAATCGAGACATTCATGAGGCTCCCTGCACGGATGAATGGACGTCAAATCGGCATGCGCCGGAGCGCTGCCTGCCAGGCCAGAGCTTAGCCTACCGCAAGTTGCGGATCAAACCAGGCATTGCTCCAGCCCCTGCAGAAAGATGTCCCTGGGCAGGTCAATCCCGATGAAGACCATCTTGCTGTTGCGCTGCTCCCCGTCGGCCCATTTCGGCCCGAGGTCACTGCCCATGAGCTGGTGCACGCCCTGGAAGATCACCTTGCGGTCGGTGCCCTGCATGTGCAACACGCCCTTGTAGCGCAGCATGCGCGGGCCGTAGATGTTGACGATGGCCCCCAGGAAGTCCTCCAGTTTGGCCGCATCAAAGGCCTTGTCGGACTTGAACACGAAGCTTTTCACATCGTCATCCTGGTGATGATGGTGCCCGCCCTGCCCGTCTTTGGCGTGCGAGGGGTGGTCGCAATGCTCGCCCGGTCCGTGATCGTGGCCCTCATGGCTGTGCCCGTGATCGTCTTCCGTCAGGAAGTCGGGGTCGATGTCGAGCTTGGCGTTCAGGTTGAAGCCGCGCAGGTCGAACACGCTGGCAATCGGGACCTCGCCGAAGTGCACGGCCTGCTGCGGCGCGCGCGGATTCATGTGTTTCAGGCGGTGCATCAGCGCATCGACCTCGTCCTTGGCGACAAGGTCTGTCTTGCTGATGAAGATCTGGTCGGCAAAGCCCACCTGGCGGCGCGCCTCCTGGCGGTCATTGAGCTGCTCGGCCGCATGTTTGGCATCCACGAGAGTCAGGATCGAGTCCAGCAGGTAACTCTCGGCGATTTCCTCGTCCATGAAGAAGGTCTGCGCCACCGGGCCGGGGTCGGCCAGGCCGGTGGTTTC
>CAZFKW010000510.1:0-2021 GCA_964519795.1 uncultured Ramlibacter sp.
GCGATCCGGCCTCGTCTTGGTCAGGCCAGACGACGACCGTCTTGCCAGCCAGTGGCATCCAGTCGGTTTTCCCGATGGCGGTGGCCGCACCGCCCATTGCGGTGGTGGCCGTGATGCCGAGGTGCATCAAGGCATCGGCGCATTTTTCACCCTCGACCAGTACGACATCGTTGCTGGCGGCGATGGCTGGCAGGTTGTAGAGCGGACGCGGCTCCGGCATCCGCATCGAGCGTGTTTTCACATCCCACGGGCGGTACTGCTTGCCGCCAGGCGGGTCATAACGGTACACGCAGGCCAGCAATGCGCCGTTGGCATCGTGGTAGTTCCACTTGGCGGTGGCGGGGCCAAGCTCATCGTGCGGCACGCTCGATGGCACCGTGGTCGGCGCGGCGACACGCGGCACCACCAACCAGTGACCGATGTCCTCAAGCAGCGCATCAAACTGCTGGGGAAGGATGAAGCCGCACACAGTGGCCCACAGCGCGAGCGCATCACCGGATTCGCCGGTGGCGAAGTCCAGCCACAGGCCGCGCTTTGCGCCATCGAGATCGACGACAAGGCTGTCGCCCGGATCACCCTGCACATTGCCGACGACAAATTGCGCGCCACGTCGCTTGCCGCGCGGCAGCAGGTAGGCCAGCGCCGATTCCAGTTGATCGAGCAGCCGGGCGCGGATGTCCTCCTTGTTCAAGCGCGGCTCGACGTCGACCGCATCGTTGAAGTCGAACCACGGATACGCGACCGCTGCCGTGCTGATCGCCGAGGCCGTCTGCATCGAGGACATCAGCAGTGTTGGAACTGGGACAGTTCTTGGCCTGCCGTGCAGCGGCGCATCCGGCCCTGCTCGTGTTCCGCAATGGAGGCAAGCGGATACATCACGCGGCTGCCGAGCTTCAGGTACATCGGGCCCGTGCCCAGCGTGCGCCAGCGTTCAAGGGTTTTTTCGCTCATGCCCCAGCGGGCCGCCAACTGGCGTGGCGTGAGCAGGCCCGGATGTTCGATGGTGTTCATGGATTTCCTTTCTGGTCGTTGTGCCCTTGACGTCCCTCACATTCCATCGGTGGGGGCTGCGCCGCGAGCGTTGCAACAGATTCTTCGTTGTTCGTGTCGTGGCGGCAAACACCCGAAATGGCCGAATCGTCGAAACCGAGGACAAACCGCCCACGCATTGCCCTAAATGGCTCATGGCTTCGGATGCACATCTGCAACAGATGGCCCCAAGCATCGCCGCAAAACCGTCTATCCGCAGCAGGTACGAGTGCGCTGACGGGCGCTGTTGGGAGCGCTCGCACGCCAAAACACGCCCAAACCCGCTACGCCCAGATCGCCAGAACGTCTCTGTTTGGCCACCATTTCTCCTGTGCACATTGCACTTCCTCAACCCACAACGGAGAACACGGTGAGCCATTCCAATCTGTCCCATTTGCATCCGGTCTGGCGCAAGGCGCTGGGCCTTCAAGAACCCGATGCCGTCCAGACGCTGGACGCCACCTCGCCGTGGGCCCGAACGGATTTGGCACAGGCCGTTGCGGTGATGACCGCCACATCCACCGCTCCATCCGGTACTCACCACGGTTGGCAGGCCACGAACCGTCCGCACCGCCCCGGCGCGTCGGTGGGCATCAAGAAGCAGCTCGGCCCCGGCCTGTGGGCCAGCAGCGTGGCCAGACCGGGTGATGCCCGCTATCCCGCCGAGTTCCTCCCCCATTCCTGATTCAAGACCACCGGAGCCCCGACCATGAAACTCAACCCCTTCAGCAAGAAGACCACCACCGGCTACTACGAACGCATCAAGACCGAGTTCGCCGAGGTCAAGCAGCGGGTCGCAGAAGCACAGGCCGCAGCCGACGAAGCGAAGGCCGATGCCGAAGCCAAGAGGAAACACGCCTTCGAACTGGAGCAACGCGGCAACCAGCACTCCGTCTCGGAGCAGGAGCGCCATGCGCGGCTGGCGTACAGTGCAGCCCAGAACCGCGCTGGCGACCTGGAGCGCAAGCTCAGCCCGCTCAAAACCAAGCTCA
>CAZFKW010000511.1:0-2015 GCA_964519795.1 uncultured Ramlibacter sp.
TTTGTTCACGCGCTTGTAGCCCACCGGGTCCATGGTGCGCTTGTCCAGCCAGTCAAAGTCCAGCCCGCTGTCGGAGGTGGCCGAGTGCAGGGCAACCGGGATGTGCACCAGCCCGAAGGAGATGGCGCCTTTCCAGAGAACACGTGAACCGGTGGCCATGATGTATCCAGGATGAAATGGGGGGACTCCACGTTAGCGCCCGGTGCGCAGGGTGGATGTAGGACAAGACTGGTTTTGGCGCACCGCTGCGCCGCGCCGTAGCAACGTGTAGGAAAGGGATGACACCACGTCGCGGTGCCGGCTTTCCACCGTCGCAGCATGGGCGCGTGATCATTCCGGGCAAGGAGTCCCGCCACCATGATTGACAATCCGCCGCCGCCGCCGCCGTCACCCGAACCGCTGCTGACGCTCAAGCGGAAGGTCAATCCGCACAAGGAGTCGATCCCGCAGGAAAGCCGGCCCGAGCATCCGCGTGGAAGGCAGGGCGGCTGCGGCGGCCATCTCCCACGCCCGGCCGTCCGGCATGTTGCCCGTTCGGGCTCCGCACGCATTCACGAACACGCATCCTGAGGTTTCAAAATGATCATTGCACGACCCCAGCACAGCATCGCTGATTTCATCCCGCGCCTGCCCCAGCGGCAGGTCAGGCAGATCCACACACACATTGTCGGCGTGGTTCAGTACGGCCTGATCGCGCTTGCCATGTTCAGCGTATCCGCAGTGGCGGGTGTGGTGGCCGGTGTCGCGGTTGGCGTCTTCGGCTGATCGGTCCAGCGATGGTGAGTGAGGTGAGGCGGCGGCAGCGGCCCTGCGCGTCACCTGCGCAGTGTCAGCTTGCGTAGTTGAGCATCTTCATGGCAGCGGCCAGGCCCTGGCTGCTTTTTTCATAGTCTTTCCACGGCAGGTTGGCGGCGTCCAGGCGTTCGTGGATCGTCTTGACTGTCCATTGCGCGCTGCTCTTCAAGGCATCCAGTTCATCCCATCCCAGAGGCACTGACACACCCAGCCCCGGGCGGGCGCGTGCGGACCAGGCACACACCGTCGTGGCCCCAAAGCCGTTGCGCAGATAGTCCACAAAGATCTTTCCGACACGGTTCTTCGGCCCGCTTTTGGCAACGAGCCGTTGCGGGATGGTCTGCGCCAGGTGCTGCACGATGGCCTGGGAGAAGCCCTTGACCGTGTCCCAGTCGTGCAGGCGTTTCAGGGGCACCACGACATGCAGCCCCTTGCCGCCGCTGGTCTTGAGGAATGATGTGAGGCCCAGCTCGGTGAGAAATACCCGCACCAGCACTGCAGCCTCCTGCATCTGCTGCCAGGGCACGTTGTCGCCCGGGTCCAGGTCGAAGGTCATGCGGTCGGGGCGGTCGATGCGGGTCTTCACGGCATTCCAGGTGTGGAACTCGATGACGTTGAACTGCGCGCAGCTGGTGAGGCCCTGCGCAGTGGCGACTTCCACCAGCGGCGCATGGCCCGGGTCCAGGACAGGGTCCAGCTGGCGTACGCCCGGCAGTTTGGCAGTGTCGGGGTGCTTCTGGAAGAAGAGCTCTCCCTGGATGCCATCGGTCGCGCGCACCAGCGCCACGGGCCGGCCCTTCAGGTGCGGCAGCATCAGGGGCGCAACGAGCGCGTAGTAGCGCACCAGGTCCAGCTTGGTGGTGCCGCTGTCAGGGTCAACAATGCGCTCGGGGTGGCTGACCTTGAGGCCTGCGGGCAGTTTCGCGCCGGCGTGGGTGGCCTCTGCACCGTCCGGCTTGACGGAGGCACTGAGCGCTGTTGCGCTGCGGCCCGTCCTGGAGATCTTGCTCACTGAGGGCACATGAACCGGCTTCTCGCGCACGATGGCCCCGGCCTTCTTGTCGGATCGAAGGCCATGGAACACCGAATGCCGGATGCGGCCGGTGCGCGTCCATTCACCAAACGAGACTTCGGCAACCAGCTGCGGTTTGACCCAGTGCGCACGCCGGTCGTTGTCGGTGGGCTCCGCGAACGGGCTGCCGTCTGCAGGGATGTTGTCG
>CAZFKW010000512.1:0-2008 GCA_964519795.1 uncultured Ramlibacter sp.
GTCGATGATGATGATGGGAAAGCGAAACTTCATGAGCGGGACCTCCGGCGGGGGAGCCAAAAAAGCAAAACAGGCGCGAAGTGTAAGGAATTACTGATGACCTTTTCTTGCGCCACGCCGTATTTGGCTCAAAATGTGGTGCAACAAACACAACAGGAGGGCCCATGGCCGAGTCAACCCTATGGTGGATCGTCGCCGGCATCGCGGTGGCTGCGGAACTGATCACCGGAACGTTTTATCTGCTCATGCTGGCAGCCGGCCTGGCGGCAGCGGCCGTCGCGGCGCATTTGGGGGCAGGCGTCCCTGTGCAGCTGCTTGTTGCTGCGGCCGTTGGCGGCGGGGCTGTGGTGGCGTGGTACTTCATCCGCGGCAAACGGCCTGACACCGCGCCTGCGGCCACAAACAGCGATGTCAACATGGACATCGGCAGCGCGGTGCAGGTCCTGAGCTGGAACACCGATGGCACCGCGCAGGTCAAATACCGGGGTGCCCAGTGGACCGTCATTCCCCGGGACGGCGTTGCGCCGGAAACCGGCATGCACCGCGTCGCAGAAGTCACAGGCAACCGCCTGGTCGTCGAGAAAATCCAAGAACAATCCTGAAAGGATCATCATGACAGTCGCACTCATCATTGCCATCATTGCGGCAATCTTCATCATCCGCTCGATCAAGGTCGTCCCCCAGCAGAATGCCTGGGTCGTGGAGCGGCTGGGCAAGTTCCATGCGTCGCTCACGCCCGGCCTGAACTTCCTCGTTCCCTTCATCGACAAGGTCGCCTACAAGCACAGCCTGAAGGAAATCCCACTTGATGTGCCCAGCCAGGTCTGCATCACGCGCGACAACACCCAGCTCCAGGTGGACGGCATCCTGTATTTCCAGGTGACCGACCCGATGCGTGCAAGCTACGGCTCGTCCAACTACATCGTCGCCGTCACGCAGCTGGCCCAGACCTCGCTGCGCAGCGTGATCGGCAAGCTGGAGCTGGACAAGACCTTCGAGGAGCGCGACATGATCAACGCCCAGGTGGTGCAGGCTATCGACGAAGCGGCGCTGAACTGGGGCGTGAAGGTGCTGCGTTATGAAATCAAGGACCTGACACCGCCGACAGAGATCCTGCGCTCCATGCAGGCGCAGATCACCGCCGAGCGCGAGAAGCGAGCGCTGATTGCGGCATCGGAAGGCCGACGCCAGGAACAGATCAACATTGCCACCGGCGAGCGTGAAGCCTTCATTGCCCGCTCCGAAGGCGAGAAGCAGGCCGCCATCAACAGCGCCCAGGGCGAGGCCGCAGCCATCACCGCCGTGGCAGAAGCCACCGCCATGGCCATCGAGCGCATCGCCACCGCCATCCGCCAGCCCGGCGGCGCCGAAGCCGTCCAGCTGAAGGTCGCCGAGCGGGCGGTCGATGCCTACGGCAAGGTGGCTTCAGATGCCACCACAACCCTGATCGTCCCGAGCAACATGACGGAAGTCTCGGCGCTGATCACGTCCGCGATGAAGATGGTGCAGAGCCAGAAGGCCTGACGCGCTATACTAGCGGGCTCCGGAGCGGTGGATGAGCGGTTTAAGTCGCACGCCTGGAAAGCGTGTGAGGGTTAATAGCCCTCCGCGGGTTCGAATCCCGCCTGCTCCGCCAGAAATGGAAGAAAACGGCCTCTTGTTGAGGCCGTTTTTTTTTCCGGTGCGCCCGGCACGGCGCACTGATTTGGAGGTGAAAGTCCTCTACTCGCCCGGCAAGGGGAAGAGTTGGCCCAAGGCAAGGGTTTCGCGGGCGACCGCGAGTCTGAAGGAATCCTGATGGCAAAGCACTGGCCTGACGAACAGGAAGCGGATACGAGGCGCTGTATCGGGGTGAGATGGCCGAATTCATCAAAGCCCGAAACCTGCACGGAACGGTGCGGCGTAAATCCGACAGGCATAGGCGTGAAGGTGGGTGCGCAATACCCGGGGAGATCTGGCTGTGGTGCCCCGAAAGGGGCTACCGGCATCGCCCTACTCGATCCTTCCC
>CAZFKW010000513.1:0-946 GCA_964519795.1 uncultured Ramlibacter sp.
TCCACCAGGAATTCATCCAGTTCAGTGGCCCGATCCTCCAGCACCCCGGGCGGGAACGCAGCGAATGCCATCCTGGTGAGTTCATGGAAGTGCAGAGGCAATCCGCCCTCGACCAGCATGCGTACAACACCCAGCGCATGGCGGCGCAGCGCAAAGGGGTCCTTGTCGCCCGTTGGCAGGTTGCCAATTCCGAACATGCCGGCCAGCGTTTCCAGCTTGTCCGCCAATGCGACCACGATGCCGGCCTGGTTGCGCGGCAACCCGTCACCTGCAAAGCGCGGCTTGTAGTGATCTTCAATGGCGAAGGCAACCTCCTCGCCCAGGCCGTCAAGGCGCGCGTATTAGCCGCCCATGATGCCCTGCAACTCCGGGAACTCGCCAACCATGTCGGTTACAAGGTCGGCCTTGGCCAGGTGCGCCGCCTTGTCAGCTGCCGCCGCGAGCGTATCGCCCCCCAATTGCCTGCCAATCGAGCTGGCAAGTGCACGCACGCGCTCGACCCGCTCACCCTGCGTGCCGAGCTTGTTGTGATACACCACCCTGTCAAGACTTGCAACACGGGACTCCAGTGGTTTCTTGCGGTCCTGGTCGAAGAAGAATTTGGCATCGGCCAGGCGGGGGCGCACCACGCGCTCGTTGCCGCCGATGACGGCACCCGCATCCGCCGGTCGGATGTTGCTGACCACGAGGAACCTGTTGGTGAGCCGGCCTTGCGCATCAAGCAGCGGAAAGTACTTCTGGTTGGCCTTCATCGTGAGGATGAGGCACTCCTGGGGCACTTCAAGAAACTCTTTCTCGAATTCACAGACAAGCACATTGGGCCGCTCGACCAGGGCCGTGACTTCGTCCAGCAGCGCGTCATCATGAATGGGGCGGGCACCACTTCCCACCGTCGCCGCGGCGGCAACGAGCTGCGCTGCGATGTCGGCCTTGCGGCGCTCAAAGC
>CAZFKW010000513.1:956-2004 GCA_964519795.1 uncultured Ramlibacter sp.
GATCGCAAAGGCCTTCACCTTTGATTCGAACCGGTGTCCTTCGGTCAGGTTGCCCGCCTGAAGGCCCAGGGCCTCGATACCCACCACCGAGGCGCCATGCAGTGCCACCAGGCGATGCACAGGCCGGACGAAATTGACACTCGTCCAGCCATCGTCCAGCTGATAGGTCATGACCTTGGGGATGGGCAGCCTTGCAATGCTCTCCAGCAGGGCTTTCTGCAAGCCCTCGGCAAGGCTCGCGCCCTTGACAATGCTGTCAAGGAATAAGGCCTCGGCCTTGCCATCGGGCGCGCGCTTGAGGCCTGCGACAGCCGAAGCGTCGGCTCCCAGCGCAGCGAGTTTCTTGAGCAGCGCCGGGGTCGCATGGCCAGAGGCATCCAGGCCCACGCTCACGGGCATGAGCTTCTGCGAGATGGCCTTGTCTGGCGCGCCGGCACTGACTGCGGTGATGTGCGCCGCCAGGCGGCGCGGCGATGCAAAGCTCGTGAGCGCCGAATCAGGTGCTGTCAGGCCCTGGGACTTGAGGTGTTCGAACAGAACACCGGCAAAGGCATCGCCAAGTTTGCGCAACGCCTTGGGCGGCAGCTCTTCGGCAAACAGCTCGACAAGAAGGTTCTGGGTGGTCATGTCTTATGCGGCCTTCTTCGTCAACTGTTCCACCCACTCGCGTGGCGCCATCGGAAAGCCCAGCCGCTCACGGCTGTCAAAGTAGCTTTGGGCCACCGCACGGGCAAGGTTGCGGATGCGGCCGATATACGCGGCACGCTCTGTCACACTGATCGCGCCGCGTGCATCCAGAAGGTTAAAGCTGTGAGCGGCCTTGAGCACCTGCTCATAGGCGGGCAGGGCCAGCTGCTGCTCCATCAGGTATCTGGCCTGCTTTTCATGCGCGTTGAAGGCGGTGAACAGGAAGTCGGCGTCGCTGTGCTCGAAGTTGTAGGCGGACTGTTCCTTTTCGTTTTGCAGGTACACATCGCCGTAGCTCATGCTGTCGGTCCACTTCAGGTTGTAGACGTTGTCCACCCCCTGCAGGTACATCGCGAGGCGC
>CAZFKW010000514.1:0-1692 GCA_964519795.1 uncultured Ramlibacter sp.
GCCGCCTGCGGCGTCACCCCCCAAGGGGGGCGATGCCAGAGACCCGGCAAAGCCGGTTCCTCGGCATCCCTGTGTTGAGACACGCGCGCCGGAGCAATTTGAACCCACCAGCGCAAGCAAACAAGAGCATCTGGAGACAAGACATGACCGCAGCGAAATACCGCCCCCTGAAATTCGGCGTCACCCGCGCCACCTTGCGCGACGGTGACACCGGTGTGCACTACCTGGCCGCTGACCAGGCGTTGTTTCCCATCCCCGATCGCCTGACCGACCGGCTGGTGCACTGGGCGAAAGAACGCCCGGACCAGACCCTGTTTGCGCGCCGCGTGAAGAACGCCGACGGCAACACCGGCGACTGGCAACACATCACGTTCGCGCAGGCGCTGGACGCGGCGCGCCGCATCGGCCAGGGCCTGCTGAACCGCGGCCTGAGCGCCGAGCGACCGGTGCTGATCCTGAGCGAGAACGACCTCGAACACGCGCTGCTGGCGCTGGGCTGCCTGTACGCCGGCGTGGCCTACTGCCCCACCTCACCCGCCTACTCGCTGATCAGCCAGGACTTCGACAAGCTGCACCACGTGGTGAAGACGCTGACGCCGGGCCTGGTGTTTGCCAGCGACGCGCTGCGCTACAGCCGCGCCATGCTCGCCACGCTGGGTGACGGCGTGGAACTGGTCACCACCAAAGGCACCGTGCCGGGCCGCGACACCACCTCGTTCGCCGCGCTGCTGGCCACCGAGCCCACGCCCGCCGTGGACGCCGCGATGGCCGCCACCGGGCCGGACACCATCGCCAAGTTCCTCTTCACCTCGGGGTCGACCAAGATGCCCAAGGCCGTGATCAACACGCAGCGCCTGTGGTGCGCCAACCAGCAGCAGATGACGCAGTCCATGCCCGTGCTGGCCGAGAAGCCGCTGGTGCTGGTGGACTGGCTGCCCTGGAACCACACCTTCGGCGGCAACCACAACTTCGGCATGGTGATCTACCACGGTGGTACGCTGTACATCGACGACGGCAAGCCCACGCCCGCGCTGATGAACGAGACCCTGCGCAACCTGCGCGAGATCGCGCCCACCGTGTACTTCAACGTGCCGACCGGCTTCGAAGCCATTGCCAACGCGATGAAGACCGACGACCTGTTGCGCAAGACGCTGCTGTCCAAGGTGAACATGTTCTTCTACGCCGGTGCGGCGCTGGCACAGCCGATCTGGGACAGCCTGTTCGAAAGCCAGGAGCGCGAGATCGGCGAACGCATCGTCATGGGCACGGGCCTGGGCATGACCGAGTCCGGCCCGTTCGGCATCTTCGTGACCAACCCCAACGTGAAGGCCGGCGACCTCGGCTTGCCCACGCCCGGCCTGGAGCTCAAGCTGGTGGACATGCAGGGCAAGACCGAGGTGCGTTACCGCGGCCCGAACATCACGCCCGGCTACTGGCGCCAGCCCGAGGAGACGGCCGAGGCCTTTGACGAAGAAGGCTTCTTCAAGACCGGCGACGCGGTGAAGTGGATCGACGAAACCGACGTGCACATGGGCCTGAAGTTCGACGGCCGCATCGCCGAAGACTTCAAGCTCGCCACCGGCACCTTCGTGAGCGTGGGTCCGCTGCGCGGCAAGATCATCGCGGCCGGCGCACCCTACATCCAGGACGTGGTGCTCACCGGCATCAACCTCAAGGAGGTCGGTGCCATGG
>CAZFKW010000514.1:1766-1998 GCA_964519795.1 uncultured Ramlibacter sp.
ACGTGCTCGACCACCCCGCCGTGCTGGCGCAGTTCCAGTTGATCGTGAACGAACTGGCCAAGACCGCCACCGGCAGCGCCAACCGCATCGCCCGCATGTGCCTGCTGGCCGACCCGCCCACCATCGACCGCGGCGAAGTCACCGACAAGGGATCGATCAACCAGCGCGCCGTGCTCAGCCACCGCGCCGAAACGGTGGCCAGTTCCGTCATGACGTCGGCGGGAAGCTTCCC
>CAZFKW010000515.1:0-1248 GCA_964519795.1 uncultured Ramlibacter sp.
ACATCGCGCAGGTCGGGCTGTTTGGCCGGCCGACGCTGGAGCACAACTTCGAGACCCTGTACTGGGTGCGCGACATCGTGGACAAAGGCCCGCAGTGGTTTGGCGGCTTCGGCCGCAACGGGCGCAAAGGCCTGCGCTCGTTCAGCGTCAGCGGCCGGGTGAGGGAGCCGGGCGTCAAGCTGGCACCGGCCGGCATCACCGCGCGTGAACTCATTGACGAATACTGTGGCGGCATGCTGGATGGCCATGAGTTCCATGCCTATCTGCCGGGTGGCGCCTCGGGCGGCATCCTGCCGGCGAGCCTGGGCGACCTGCCGCTGGACTTTGACACGCTGCAGCAATACGGCTGCTTCATCGGGTCGGCAGCGGTCATCGTGTTGGGCCATCAGGACCGCGCAAGGGACGCGGCTCTCAATGTCATGCGCTTCTTCGCGAACGAAAGCTGCGGCCAGTGTACGCCATGCCGCGTAGGTACGGTCAAGGCTGCAAAGCTGATGGAGGCGCAGGTGTGGGACGCGCAGACGCTGGACGACCTGGCCGATGTGATGGGAGACGCGTCCATCTGCGGACTGGGGCAGGCGGCGCCCAACCCGATTCGCAGCATTCACAAATATTTTCCTCACGAGGTGGGAGAGGCTGCCTGGCGCGGCTCCCTGCCCAAGCCTGGCGAGCCCGTCGTGACCGAGCACTCCCCGGCGAAGGATTCATGATGAATGCACCACTGCGCCCGGCCGAGGTGATGCCGCAGACCGTAGAATTCCAGCTGGACGGCACGCCCGTCATGGCGTTTGCAGGCGAGACCATCCTCGAGGCCGCTGCGCGTCACGGCGTCGACATTCCACGCCTTTGCTACAAGGATGGTTACCGGCCAGATGGCAATTGCCGGGCCTGTGTTGTCGAGATCAAGGGCGAGCGGTTGCTGGCGCCCAGTTGCTGCCGTGCGGTGACGGCCGGCATGGAGGTGCAGGCCACGAGCGACCGCGCACTCAAGAGCCGGAAGATGGTGGTGGAGATGCTGCTGTCAGATATGCCCGACATGGGCTACAAATGGAATGACGCAGGCATCGGGAACGGTACGGGCATTCGTGGCATGGATTGCGGCTCGGAGGCCGCAATGACAGCCGCTTGTGAGGATGGGCAGGAAGACTGTCATCCCGGACTTGATCCGGGATCCACGGCACGTGAGACGGAATCCGCCTCTATTGGCCAGCACGGCGAGCTCAGCGACTGGGCCACCAGACTTGGCAT
>CAZFKW010000515.1:1283-1993 GCA_964519795.1 uncultured Ramlibacter sp.
CCCTCAACTCAAGGCCCTGCGCCGCGAGCAGCCCAAGGCCGACGTCAGCCACCCCGCGATGGCCGTCAACCTGGACGCCTGCATCCAGTGCAACCGCTGCGTGCGCGCGTGCCGCGAGGAGCAGGTCAACGACGTGATCGGCTATGCGTTGCGCGGCGGGCACAGCAAGATTGTCTTCGACATGGATGACGCCATGGGCGACAGCACATGCGTGGCCTGCGGTGAATGTGTGCAGGCCTGCCCGACGGGGGCGCTCATGCCCAAGACGCAGGTCGGCTCCCAGGCGGTGGACCGTCAGGTGGACTCGGTCTGCCCGTTCTGCGGCGTGGGCTGCCTGATCACCTACAACGTGAAGGACGCCGACGCGGTGCTCAATCTGCCTGAGCGCATCGTCAGCGTGGACGGCCGCGACGGCCCGGCCAACCACAGCCGCCTGTGCGTCAAGGGCCGCTTCGGTTTTGACTATGTCAACCACGAACAGCGCCTGACGAAGCCGCTCATCCGCAAGTGCGGCGTGCCCAAGAACCACCACGAGGCGCCGCGCCCCGGCCACTGGAGCGAGGCCTTCCGTGAGGCCACCTGGGAAGAGGCGCTTGCCTTTGCCACCGGTGAACTCGTGCGCCTGCGCGACACGCATGGTAAAAAATCATTGGCGGGCTTCGGCTCGGCCAAGGGCAGCAACGAAGAGGCCTACCTGTTCCAGAAGCTGG
>CAZFKW010000516.1:0-1751 GCA_964519795.1 uncultured Ramlibacter sp.
AGCCCCTGCCAAAACCGCCCTCCCCGAGCATTTGCGCCTGCTCGTGGGCAAACCGGTGGACGCCATCGATACCCCCGCGCTCGTGGTGGACCTGGACGCCATGGAGCGCAACCTGACACGCCTGGCCGAGTTTGCCAAAAAGCATGATGTGCGCTGGCGCCCGCATGCCAAGATGCACAAGAGCTCGGCCATTGCCAAACTCCAGGTACGGGCCGGCGCCATCGGCGTCTGCGTGCAGAAAACTGCAGAAGCCGAGGCGATGGCCGCCGGTGGGGTGACCGACATTTACATCAGCAATGAAGTCATCGCGCCGGCCAAGCTCGCGCGCGTGGCGGCCCTGGCCAGGGCACTCATGGCCGAGCGTGGCCGGCTGGCCATTGCCGTTGACAGCCTGGAGGGCGTGAACCGCCTGGCGGCGGCGATGGCGGGAACGGCAGCCTCCATTGATGTATTCGTCGAGATTGATGTCGGCCAGCACCGCTGCGGCGTCGTTCCCGGCGCTGCCGCTGTGACACTGGCGCAGAAGATCAACGAGCACCCGGAACTCCGCTTCGCCGGCCTGCAGGCCTACCATGGCAGGGCGCAGCACCTGCGCACTGCGCAGGAGCGCCGCGCGGCCATCGCCATCGCCGTGGAAGACGTGGTCTACACCCGCAAGCTGATTGAAGAAGCCGGCATTCCGGTCGAACTCGTCACCGGCGCGGGCACCGGCACGCTGGTGCTGGAAGCCGCCAGCGGGGTGTATGGCGAGCTGCAGGCGGGCTCCTTCCTGTTCATGGACGCGGACTACGGCAAGAACGAGCGCGACCCTGCCAGCCCGAAGTTCGAGCATGCGCTGTTCGTCAAGACGCAAGTCATCAGTGTGCAGGCGGAGCATGCCGTATGCGACGCCGGGCACAAGAGCCACGCCATCGACAGTGGCATGCCACTGGTGCAGGCGCCGGATGCGGAGCACGCGCTGGAATACTTCAACGGCGGCGACGAGCATGGCGTTCTGCGGGTGGCGCCCAGCGGCGGACGACTGCCGGCACTGGGCCAGCTGCTGTGGCTCATACCGGGCCATCAACCTGCACGACTTCATGGTGGGCGTGCGCGGGGGCCTGGCGCGCGGGCAGGTGGAGCGCATCATCCGCGTGGATGCGCGCGGCGCGCTGACGTGATCCCTGGCGGGGGCCCGGCGAGTCCGTTGAGGGCTCCTCCACCGGCCCCCGGCGCCGGTCCTTCCTCCAGCCCGGCAGACATCGGCTGGGACTGGCCCAACACAGTTCCGTCAAATGTCATCCAGCGCTGGATCGACATGCAGGCGCTCGACGCGCTGGAACAGTCATCTCCGCCGTTCTGGCGCGCCTGGCAGGAAGGTGCGTTGCGCGACCTGGCGGCCAATGCAGCGCAGGTGTCTGGCTGGTGGCGGCGCTGGCTCACGGTGCAGCCAGGGGAACTGACGCTTCAGACGCTCGCCCAGCTGCCCATCCTCAGGCGCGAAGACTTCCGCGCCGCCATTGAAAGCGAAGGTGCGCTGCGCATGCCGTCATGGCACGGCCCGACCTCCACCAAATCCACCTCCGGCTCCTCAGGCGTGCCAGTGCAGTTCCATATCTCTGCGCTGGCGGGCCGCATCGTGGACAGCCACTACATGGCCGACCATCGCCGGCATGGACGCAACCTGCGCCTGCCCACGGCCGCCCTGCTGACGCGCTTTGACGAACACCCGGGTGCGGAGCACCGGATGCTGCCCGGCGACCCCTGGCAGG
>CAZFKW010000516.1:1769-1990 GCA_964519795.1 uncultured Ramlibacter sp.
CTCCACGGCCGCCCGGCGCAGCATGGGCGCCACAATGCGCGAACATGCGCGGTGGCTGCGGCGGCTGAACCCGGCCTACCTGAACACGGCGCCTGCGGTGCTCGCCGGCATTCTGGATGCGTATGACGACGGGGAGGCGGCGCCTGAGGGCATCGTGCAAGTGATGACGGTCGGCGAAACCGTATCGCCGCAGCTGAGGCAGCAAACGCAGCGTGTGCTCG
>CAZFKW010000517.1:0-1966 GCA_964519795.1 uncultured Ramlibacter sp.
CGCCATCGTGCTGGCAGCTGTTGACGGCGGCAAGGTCCAGATCGCTGCGGGCGTGACCGCTGACAGCATGGGCAAGGTCAAGGCCGGCGAGCTCGTCAACTTTGTGGCCCAACAGGTGGGCGGCAAGGGAGGCGGCAAGCCTGACATGGCCATGGCCGGCGGCACCGATCCGTCAAAGCTGGCTGATGCGCTTGCGTCAGTGAAAGACTGGGTTACAGCGAGGGTCTGATTGCAGTACCGGGAAGTCGTGGAACCACCCTTCGACCCTTCGACCCTTCGACCCTTCGACAAGCTCAGGACAGGCAAGCTCAGGACAGGCAAGCTCAGGACAGGCAAGCTCAGGACGGGCCAGGCTCAGTCCGTCATGCCGCCTTGGCATAGGCCTTCAGTTCTTTGGCAATCTGCTTGATCACCGGCTTCCAGTCACCGGCGGTGGACTGCCTGAACAGGCGCACGTCCTGGTACCAGTAGCTGGTTTCATCTTCTTCACCCCAGCGCCAGTCAGCGTCCCAGCACAGCGGCATCCAGACCTTCAGGCCCAGGGCGCCGGCCAGGTGGGCCAGCGAGGTGTCGATGGTGATGATGAGGTCCAGGTTCTGCATGAGCGCGGCGGTCTCGGCCAGGTCGATCAGGTCTTCGCTGAAGTCGATCAGGTCCAGCGCATTGAGGCTGCCGGCCTGGGAGCCGTGCACGTTGTTGGCCAGGCTCACCAGCTGTATGCCCTTCATGCCGGGCGCTGTTGACGCCAGCGGTTCGAGCTCATGCAATGGCACGCTCTTGCGCAGCGCGCGCCGGGAGGCGTCGTAGTGGAAGGCGGCCGGGTTGGCACCCCACATCACGCCCACCTTCTTCTTGCCGGCCACATTGGGAATGGCGTCGACCTTTGCCTTCCACTCTGCAGCCAGGTCGTCGCTGACCTTGATGTAGGTACGCGGCTTGCCAAAACTCTCCAGCGTCGGGCGGAACAGGTGCGCCAAACGACCGATGGCGATCTGGTAGTCAATCTGGTAGTCCTTGTACCAGGCCGGCAAGCCGGGCTGGTTCCAGTCCGGGGGAAGTGCGCCCCAATACGGATACACGTGGACCTTGGCCGGCAGGGAGGCCTGCCAAAGCCGCACCATCTCGGGCGCTGCGACCAGCACCACACGATCTGCGTCCCTGATGGCTTCTTCGATGATCGAGCCGAACATGACCTCGTCACCGAGCCCCTGCTCGCGGTGGATCAGCAGCGTCTTGCCCTTGAGCGATTCGCCGTTCCATCTGGGTTGCGGGTGCGGGAAGTGGTAGACGCTGTTGAATTTGGAGCACTCGGCGCGCCACTCGTAGCTGGCCCAGCCTTCCTTGAAGCGCTTCTTGAGCAGCAGGTAGTGGGCATACTCCCAGTGGACGACGGCCGGCTCCTTCGGGTCCTTGAGGGCCTCCACAAACCATTTGTCGGCCTTTTCATAGTCCTTGAGGCCGAAGTAGGTCAGTGCAAGCTTGAGCGGCAGTCCCTTGGCATCGGGCTCCAGGCGCAGCAGCCGTTCCAGGTGCTCGCGCGCGGCTTCCAGCTGGTCATGGCGGCGCAGCAGGTCGCCGTAGTTGGACAGTGCCGCATTGTGCTCGGGCTGCAGGCGCAGCGCCTGGTGATAACTGCGCATGGCCTGCGGAAAGCGGTTGAGCTCGTGGTGGATCACGCCCAGGTTGTAGTGGAACTGCGCCATGTGCGGAGCAAGCTTCACGGCCCGCTCGAAGAATGGCAGCGAAAAAGCCCTTTCTTCCCGCGCCGCATAGATGGCGCCCAGCAGTTCCAGGCTGTCGGCATGGTCGGGGTCCTGGAGCAGCGCCTGTCGCGCCAGCGCTTCTGCGTCCGGGGAGCGCTGGGCCTGGAATGCGGCGAGCGCCTGCTGGTAAAACTCGGCGGCCTTGGCCGGATTGGGCTTGTTGTCGTTCATGGGGTGATTCTAGGACGCCCCCCGTCCGGAAG
>CAZFKW010000518.1:0-1959 GCA_964519795.1 uncultured Ramlibacter sp.
ATGACCGCGCCGCATGTCTGGCGCTGTTCGCGGTGTTCGTTGCGCTGCTGGCAGGCCTGGCGTGGGCAGCCCGGCCGCGGCGCTGAACATAGTCGGCGATGATGCCGCGCGCCAGCAGGTAGTTCTTGGCGCCAGTTTGCGCCAGCGTGGGGCGCAGGCTGGCTTCCAGCGAAGTGAGCACGGTGAGCTGGATGCCCCAGCGGCGCACCAGGTAGGCGGCCAGGTACAGCGCTTGGCGCGCCTTGCGGCTGCCATCGTAGGCAAGCAGTGCATGCTTGAGCTCGGTCTTGTCAGGCACCACAAGCACCGGGCGCGGGCTGCGCTGCAGGAAGGCCCGCAGGCCGGAAACCAGCCGCTCTAGCGGGCGAGTCCCGGGCGGGTGCTTGAGGTGCAGCACCACCAGGTCGCTCCAGTGGCTGCGGGCTTCCACACGGCGGTGGATATTGCCCTGCTCCACTACAAGGCTACCCTGCAGACCGGCGGCGGCCACGCGGCGCTCGAATTCGCGGCGCAAACTTTGCAGTTGCTGTGCATCGCCGCCGGCGACCGCCTGCACATGCACGCCGCGCAATTCGCTGCGCTCATGTTTGGCAACCTGCAGCGCTACATCCAGCGCGGTCCAGCTGGCATCTTCGCCGCTGAGGGGTACCAGCAGCCGCGGAAACAGGGTTTCATCCTCTTCCAGGTCCTCGCGCTCGAGGCGCCACGCGGTGGGCAGTGGCGGTGCCGCCATCGGGATCCAGCTGCCCAGCCAGCGGCGCACGCGAGCACTGAAGCGGCGTGGGCTACCTTCCAGGCGGTTCCAGGCATGCGCAGCCGCCTCAGCTACGCCCAAATTCCAGCCCAGCTCCTTCTCCAGCGTGGAGCGGTGCTTCATCAGCCACAGGTACATATCCGCCTCGGTGCGTTGCGGGAAGTCCCGCAATAGCCCCAGCTGGCGGATGGCATGCAGGGCGGGTACATAGACCTCATCGGCCCAATGGGCGGCGGCATCATGCACACCGACCTCACGGCCCTGTTGTTCACCCATGTAGTAGCGATGCACGGCGATATGTTCGCGCAGCTCGTTGATGCGGCCAGGGATGGTGACGCGGAAATCAACATCCGGACGGGTATCACCCAGGCCGGTGTCGTGCAAGAAATTGTGAAGCTCGGTCTTGATGATGAGGTCTTCAATGTCGTCATCAGGCGAGATGCTGACACGCGTCGGGATCTCGGTGACGTAGGCCTCGATGGTCCTGGCGCCGACCTCACGCGCCACCGAGACGCGGTGGTGGCCATCCATGACGAAATAGATCTCGCCGATCTTGTAGACCTCAATAGGTGGGAGGCCTTGGCCTTCCATGGCCATGCGCACCCGCGCCCAGCGGCCACCCTGGCTGGCCTGGCGCGGCAAGAACTGGCGGTTGAAATCCTCGTAGCGCCCCACGCTGCCCACAATGGCATCCAGCGGAATTTCGTGCAGGCCGCGCGGCAGCTGGCTGGCGCCGCCCAGCATCTTGCGCACATCGTCGAAGCGCAGCAGGTCATCGGCGCGGCTGCCGCCCAGGCGCGCCAGCGCCTGGCGCAAGGCGGCGCGGCCGCGGGCGCGCTTGAAATCACTCATGGCTGAGGAATAGTTGTTCATGAGGCCACCTCCAGCTCCTGGTAGCCGTAGGCATTGATGACCTGGGTATGCTCAAACTCTACGATGGCAGGCTCATTGCGGTCATACAGGTGGATGTGGCCGTGCAGATGATATTTGGGCTTGAAGGCGCGCAGCAGCCAACGGAAGGCTTTGAAGCCGCGGTGGGCCGTATCCTCGCGGTCACCCACGCCCCAGGCGGGTGCATGCGTGACCAGCACATCCAGGGCGCGGCCGTAGCGCAGGCGGTTATAAAGCAGGCGCGGCAGCATGCCGAGCACCATGAGCCACATCTCACCCTGGGTATACATGAAGGGACCGCGGCGGTAGCGCAG
>CAZFKW010000519.1:0-312 GCA_964519795.1 uncultured Ramlibacter sp.
GCGCCGCACCTTGGTCTCGATGGACGCCTTGTCCTCGCGCATCGCAATCGAGTTGTTGTAGCTCTTGCTCATCTTGGCGCCGTCCAGGCCCGGCAGTTTGCTGGCCTCAGTCAGCAGCACCAGCGGCTCGGTCAGCACTGACTTGCCTGTGCCCTTGAGCCAGCTTTCAATGCGCTCGCGCTCGACAGGGCTCAGCGCCTCGTTGCCATTGATGAAACCCAAAGCGCCTTCCAGCGCCTTGGCATCGCCCTTTTCCTGCCAGGCCCTGCGTGACTTCTCGACACGTTTCAGGCTTTCCTTTTCAAGCTTGGC
>CAZFKW010000519.1:322-1948 GCA_964519795.1 uncultured Ramlibacter sp.
AGCGCCTGCTTCGCAAGCTCCTCGAAATTGGCTTCACGCCCGTACAGGTGGTTGAAGCGCCGGGCCGCCTCGCGCGTGAGTTCAACGTGGCTGGCCTGGTCTTCGCCGACCGGAACGTAGTTGGCGCGGTAAATCAGGATGTCGGCTGCCTGCAGCAGCGGATAGCCCAGGAAGCCATAGGTGGAGAGGTCCTTGTCCTTGAGCTTTTCCTGCTGGTCCTTGTAGGTGGGCACGCGCTCGAGCCAGCCGATGGGCGTGCCCATGGCCAGCAGTGTGAACAGCTCCGCATGCTCGGGCAGGCGGCTTTGCAGGAAGATGGTGCACTGCTGCGGATCCAGGCCTGCGGCCAGCCAGTCGATAACCATCTCGTAGACGTTCTTCTCGATGACTTCGCGGCTTTCGTAGTGGGTGGTCAGGGCATGCCAGTCGGCTACGAAGTAGAAGCACTCCATGATGGACTGCAGGCGTACCCAGTTCTTCAGCGCGCCGTGGTAGTGGCCCAGGTGCAGCGCGCCGGTGGGGCGCATGCCGGAGAGGACGCGTTCCTTCGCGGGTTCGTTGTTGTTGGTGGTGTCTGTCATGTCAGTTCTTTTTCGTCAGTTCACGAGCATGCCCAGCGGGGTCAGCACAAATTGCAGGAAATCATAGGTCAGCTTCATCAGCGGGCGCATCCACAGCGTCGTGATGACACCTGCCAGCACCAGCCCCATGACAATGAAAAACCCCCAGGGTTCGATGCGCGAGACTGCCACGGCCTGCCGGTAGGGCAGCAGGCCGACCAGCACCCGACCACCGTCAAGCGGCGGCAGAGGGAACAGGTTGAACACGAACATCACCACATTCACCAGCATGCCGGCGCGGCACATTTCGATGAAGAAGCGTTCGGTCACGTTCATGCCCACCAGCACATACAGCAAGATGCCCCACAGCAGCGCCTGGAACAGGTTGGAGCCCGGTCCGGCCAGCGCCACCCAGATCATGTCGCGCTTGGGATTGCGCAGATTGCCGAAGTTCACCGGCACGGGCTTGGCATAGCCGAACAGGAAGGCGCCGGAGGTGGCGAAGTACAGGAGCGCGGGCATCAGGATGGTGCCGACCGGGTCGATGTGCTTGACGGGGTTGAGCGTGACGCGACCCAGTTGCCACGCGGTGTTGTCGCCGAAGTGCCGCGCCACATAGCCGTGGGCCGCCTCATGCAGGGTAATCGCGAAGATCACGGGCAGGGCATAGAGGGCGACGGTCTGGATGATGTTGGAGAGGTCCACCGGGTGTATTGTCTCTTACCTTGCGCGTCTTGCCGCGGCCCGTTCAATAGCAGCCCCTGCGGCGTTGAGAATGTTCAACCTCGCGTTGCGCGTTAATTCCGTCCTGTACCTCGCGCAAGGCTGTGGGCAGGGCCGTCGGCGCTTCACTTTGACGCCCTTCGCTTCTCCGCGTTCTGCGGAGCAACCCTCGATTTCTGCGATGCTCGGCGCCAAAGAGGCGCGCCGCCAGCCCTGCCCACAGCCTTGCAGCCAGCATGGTGGTTCGCCGCCGGTCGCGGTCTTCCTGCACCGGGAGACGCGACACCACATCTCGCGGTGAGCGGTGTGTGCGCCGGGCCGGCCGTGGAGGCACCGCCGAGCA
>CAZFKW010000520.1:0-1941 GCA_964519795.1 uncultured Ramlibacter sp.
CGCTTTGGTGGAAGCTTTGCAGCATGCAGTTCTTGGCCACGTCGGGGAAGCCGAGCACGCGGTCGGAGGAGGCATTGTTGAACTCGGCCGCATCCAGCAGGCCGCGGTCCAGGGCCGGAACGATCTCGCCGCCAGGCAGCGGGTTGACGGCGGCGCCCATGTCGCTGAACACGTCCACTGCCAGGCCCACGGTACGGAACTTCAGACCCTTGATCTGCGCTGCATTGGCCACAGGCTTCCTGAACCAGCCCAGCGGCTGCACCTGCATCGGACCGTACAGGTACGAGACCACGTCCATGTTGATGGACTTGTAAATTTCTTCCAGCAGCGCCTTGCCACCGCCGTACTCATGCCATGCGAGAACCATGTTGGCGTTCATGCCATAGGAAGGGCCCGAACCCCACAAGGCCAGTGCCGAGTTCTTTCCATAGTGGTAGGCCACCACGCCGTGGCCGCCGTCCAGCGTGCCCTTGTTCACTGCTTCGAGCAGCTGGAAGGCGGGCACCACCGCGCCTGCTGGCAGCACTTCAATCTTCAGCTTGCCGCCGGCCATGTCATTGACTTTCTTGGCGAAGTCGTTGGCATACTCGTGGAAGATGTCCTTGGCGGGCCAGGTGCTCTGGAAGCGGAATGAGGTCGTCGTCTGCGCGGTCGCCACCATGGGTGCGGCCATGGCGCCGCCGGCAATGGCAGCGCCTTTCAGCAGGCTGCGGCGGCGGGTGGTTGTCTTGGTGTCGGTCATGTCTGTCTCCTGTGTTGGGAATTGTTAGCAAGCCATCTTTGACCTTGAGGCCGACTCGACAAAGAGGGTTTCCACCAACGATCAAAGGCTATCTGTACGATGAAAGGAAAATGCAAGGGAAATCCGGTTCGCACGAGGCATGCGTTATGAACTAACGTACTCGCAACGCAGGTCCGGCCCGTGCGCGCCGCTGTATGTGCAACCCATGAAACACAGGACTGACAAGATGAATGAACAAACATCCGGAGCCGCTGCAGCGGCGCAAGACTACGCAGGCGACGTCACACCCCGGCAGGCCTGGGACTGGGTGCAGGCGGGAGAGGCCGTACTGGTGGATGTGCGTACTGACGCCGAGCGTGAGTGGGTCGGTTACGTGCCTGGCGCGGTGGCACTGGCCTGGAAGCAATGGCCTGGCATGGTCATGAATGACGCGTTTGACGACGGCATCAAGGCCGCCGTGCCGCCTGGCAAGAAAGCCGTGCTGCTGTGCCGCAGCGGCGTGCGTTCGATTGCCGCCGCAAAGCGCGCAACGCAGCTGGGCGTGGAGGCCTGGAACATCCTTGAAGGCTTTGAGGGCGACGCCGATGCCGATGCCCATCGCGGGCAAAAGTCCGGCTGGCGCATGCGCGGGCTGCCCTGGCGGCAGAACTGACGCCAGCAGTTGACAGCCGGCTGCAAGCCGGCGCCGGGCAGGCGCGCGCTGGCGCCGATACACTGGCCCGATGAACAATGATTCCCTGCTCAAGCGCATAGAAGCCAAGCGCGACGAAGTTGTGGCGCTCACGCAGGACCTGGTGCGCATTCCCACCGTCAATCCGCCAGGCGATGCCTACGACGCCTGCGCGCGTTTCCTGGGCGAACGCCTTGCCAGGCGCGGCTTCAAGGTTGAATACGTCCGCGCGACCGGCGCTCCGGGCGACAGCGACGCCTATCCCCGCACCAATGTGGTTGCGCGCTACGAAGGGCAGTCACCGGGCGAATGCGTCCACTTCAACAGCCATATCGACGTCGTTGAAGTCGGCCCCGGCTGGACCACCGAGCCATTCGGTGGTGAGGTCAGGGATGGCAAGGTGTATGGCCGCGGCACCTGCGACATGAAGGGGGGCCTTGCGGCCAGCGTCATTGCCTGTGAGGCCATCCTGGAGGAGGGCATCGCGTTCCCTGGCGCGCTGGAGATCAGCGGGACGGTGGACGAGGAG
>CAZFKW010000521.1:0-1941 GCA_964519795.1 uncultured Ramlibacter sp.
TGCGGAACATCGGGCCGGCATGCATGGCGGTGTGCATCTCGTCGCCGGTGCGGTCCAGGAATCCGGTGTTGATGAATGCCACACGCTCGGCTGCCTCGGCGATGCAGGCCTTGAGGTTGACGCTGGTGCGGCGCTCCTCGTCCATGATGCCGAGCTTGACGGTGTTCTTCGGCAGGCCCAGCAGGGCCTCGACGCGCCCGAACAACTCGGATGCAAAGGCCACTTCCTTGGGGCCGTGCATCTTGGGCTTGACGATGTAGACCGAGCCCTTGCGCGAGTTGCGGATGCCGCCTTTGCCCTTCTTCTGCAGGTCATGGATGGCAATGGCCACGGTGATCACCGCGTCCATGATGCCTTCGGGGATCTCCTTGGTGCTCCCGTCGCCCGCGGTGTAGAGGATGGCCGGGTTGGTCATCAGGTGGCCCACATTGCGCACGAACATGAGCGAGCGGCCATGCAGCGTGACTTTCTTCCTGCCGTCTGGCGCCGTGTACACGCGATCCGGGTTGAGTCCGCGGGTGAAGGTCTTGCCACCCTTGCTGACTTCCTCGGTCAGTGTGCCCTGCAGGATGCCCAGCCAGTTGCTGTAGGCCAGCACCTTGTCCTGCGCATCCACCACGGCGACGGAGTCTTCCAGGTCGAGGATGGTGGACAGGGCCGACTCGATGACCAGGTCGCTCACGCCGGCCGCATCGCTTTTGCCGATGGGGGTGGCCCGGTCGATGCGGATGTCGATATGCAGGCCGTTGTGCTGCAGCAGCACGGATGATGGCGACGACGCCGTGCCCTGGAAGCCCACGAACTGCGCCGGGTTCTGCAGGCTGGTGGTGCCGCCGCCCTTGAGCCTGACAGACAGTTTGCCGCCCTTGACGCTGTAGCCGGTGGAGTCGATGTGGGAGCCCTTCCTGAGCGGTGCGGTACGGTCCAGCACATGACGCGCATATTCAATGACCTTTGCGCCGCGCACGGGGTTGTAACCCTTGCCCTTTTCAGCGCCGCCGGTTTCGGGCAGGGCGTCAGTGCCGTACAGCGCGTCGTAAAGCGAACCCCAGCGTGCGTTGGCGGCATTGAGTGCATAGCGCGCGTTGAGGATGGGCACCACCAGTTGCGGACCGGCCTGCGTGGCCAGTTCGTCATCCACATTCTTCGTGGTGGCCTTCACCTTGGCTGGCTGCGGCACCAGGTAGCCGATGGTTTCCAGGAACCTTCGGTAGGCCGCCATGTTGGTCACCGGGCCGGGGTTGGCCTTGTGCCAGGTGTCCAGTTCGCTTTGCAGCCGGTCGCGTTCGGCCAGCAGGGCCAGGTTCTTCGGGGCCAGGTCCGCGACGATGGCATCAAAACCGCGCCAGAAGCTGGCAGGCGTGACACCCGTGCCAGGCAGGACTTTGCTGTCAATGAAGCTGTGCAGTTCGGTGGCGACTTGCAGGCGGTGGGCGGATGTACGGGCTGTCATGAGGACCTCAGGCAGGAAAAGCAGGCAGTTGCAGGGTGACCGGGAGGCGTGTGCGAAATCCGTACCAGTCGTGCCCTCTACTTTATTTGATACCTGATTGAGCATTAAGGCGTTGAAACGCGATTTATCCATGACTAAAAAGCGCCTAATGAACCGACTTTTGCACCAGATTGGGGACGCACTACTGCTTCCCTCTACGGGCACAAACCCTTGTGGATATGGCGCAATCGCGGCGCTTTACAACTTGATTTTTGACTTCCATGCGCCTAATCTACCGCATGGACAAATTGAAACAACTGGAGTCCTTCGTTTCAGTGGCCACCCGCGGCAGCCTGACGGCAGCCGCCAATGCCGAAGGTGTCGCACCTGCCATCATGGGTCGCCGGCTGGATGCGCTGGAGGAGCGGCTGGGCGTGAAGCTGCTGATCCGCACCACCCGGCGCATTACGCTCACCAGCAAAGAACGCGGGCTGCATTATATCGAGATC
>CAZFKW010000522.1:0-314 GCA_964519795.1 uncultured Ramlibacter sp.
GGCAACGCCCTGGGCGCGCCAAGCGCAATTGGTGATGCCGGCATCGGCCGGGTGATTGCCGTGGCCGACTGGTTGCCCAATGTGCAGACGCCCCAGAGCGATGCGTTTTACCGATCCTTCCGCGAGCGCTACCCCAGGCCGGCGGACGACTATGTGCACATGCGCATGCAATTGATGATCGAGTCGCTGGCCCAGTCCATTGAAAAGGCCGGGAGTTCCGAGGCATCTGCGGTTGCTTTGCAGCTTGAACAGGCGCGTGTGAGTTTCGGCGGGCAGGCCGGGGCCATGCGGGCCGCAGACCACCAGTTCCAGCA
>CAZFKW010000522.1:324-1684 GCA_964519795.1 uncultured Ramlibacter sp.
TCGGCGCGCCGGGCGTGAAATTCGATGTGGAAGGCTCCGGCTATGGCTTCCGCGTGATCAGGTCGATTCCGGCTGCGCAGGCGGAAATGCCCACCAGTTGCAAAATGACGCGACTACAGTAACCGGGGCAGGACATGCGCAGGACCATCGAAAACCTTGAAGAATCAAAAATCCGCGAAGTTGCCAACGCCGGCATGGGGCGCAGCGACGTGCTGGCATTCTGGTTCGGCGAGAGCGACGAGGTCACCCCTGATTTCATCCGGGATGCGGCAATCGAGTCCCTGCGCCGCGGCGAGACTTTTTATGCGCACAACCTTGGCATGGCGGAGTTGCGCGAAGAGATTGCGCGCTACATGAGTGGACTGCACGGCAGCATCGCTGCGGACAGGGTGGCCGTGACTTCGGGTGGTGTCAATGCGCTCATGCTGGCAATCCAGGCGCTTGTGGATGCCGGTGATGAGGTCGTTGCCGTCACACCGGTCTGGCCCAACCTGACTGCCCAGCCGGCCATCCTGGGGGCCACGGTGAAGTGCCTGCCCCTCAAGCCCTTGGACGGCGCCTGGACCCTGGACATGGATGCCCTGCTGGCAGCGGTGACCACGGCCACCCGCGTGCTGATCATCAATGCGCCGAATAACCCGACGGGCTGGACGCTGACGCGCGCCGAGCAGCAGGTCATCCTTGACCACTGCCGGTCCACCGGCACATGGATTCTGGCGGACGAGGTGTATGAGCGGCTGTACTACGAACCGGCTGCAAATGGCTGTGCACCCAGCTTCCTGGATGTTGCGGCTCCCGGGGACAAGGTTGTTGTCGTCCACAGCTTCTCCAAGAGCTTCCTCATGACCGGGTGGCGCCTGGGGTGGCTTGTGATGCCGCCGCGCATGACGCCGCAGATGGGCAAGCTGCTGGAGTTCAACACGTCCTGCGCCAGCGTCTTCACGCAGCGGGCCGGAATCGCCGCGCTGCAGCGGACGGCCGAGGTAACGCCGCGCGTGGTGGCCCACCTCAGGACCTGCCGGGACACGCTGATTCCCCTGCTGCAGGCAGTTCCCGGCGTCAAGGTCCAGCCGGCCAGCGGTGGCATGTACGCCTTTTTCCAGCTGGAAGGCTGCACTGACTCGCTGGACACGGCCAAGCGCCTTGTTGCCGAAGCCGGCCTTGGCCTTGCGCCCGGCAATGCGTTTGCGCCAGAGGCCCAGGGGTGGCTGCGATGGTGCTTTGCCTCGAAAGACCCCCAAAGGCTGGCGCAAGGCGTGCATCGCCTGCACCAGTGGCTGCGCTCCCGGGCCTGATCCGGGGGGGGGCCAACGGGTACCCCGGCCAGGCCACTTCCACGCCCAGGCGGAATTTCAGGTCA
>CAZFKW010000522.1:1694-1930 GCA_964519795.1 uncultured Ramlibacter sp.
GCTTTGTCCAGTCAGGTCACGGCACACGTTGAGGGCAGTTCCAGCCTTCATCGCAAGTTGTTCAACACACCAGGAAACGAAATGATCGCATCTTCCATCAAGGCCGAAGTCGTCAAGGCCAACGCGCGCAGCGCATCTGACACCGGCAGTCCCGAAGTGCAAGTCGCACTGCTGACCGCCCGCATCAACGAGCTGACCCCCCATTTCAAGACCCATGCCAAGGATCACCATGGCCG
>CAZFKW010000523.1:0-1919 GCA_964519795.1 uncultured Ramlibacter sp.
AGGCCGAGATCAGCCGCGAGGCCGAGCGACTGTCGGCAGGCAGCGGCTGGTTGCCAGCGTTGCTGGAACAGCCGTTGATGCCTGCTGCCATTGAGGCGCATTCGGACAAGCTCGCAGAGGACTACACCGAGGCAGAGGACAGCGACGAGGTCGGGCACAGACGAACGCAGGCCCCGATCCGAGAGTCGGGGCCTGGGAAGGTGGCGCGACGCGCGCGGCAGGTGTGCCGCGCGCGTTTTTGTTTTGATCTGTGCGGACCGGGTGGTCCGCCGCATCCCCGGCAGTGCCCCGCCTTGGTGGTTGCGATGGACCACGCTGGCCCTGGCTGCGCTGGGTGGTGTCCCGATGCGCCGTCCTTGAACATGCCGGACAGTGGGCGCCCGGAACGACAGCGGCTCACCGAGAGGCCATTCACCATGCCGATAGCCCCACTGGCCACGAACGCCGATGTCCGGTCCGGCACCAATGCGCTGGGGCATTTCGCTCACATCATGGGTCGTTGGCAAAGTGCACCCGATCGGCGGTCAGGGTTGTGCCGGTGCGTGGAAACGGTGGCGGCGGTGCCCGGGCCATGCGTCCTCACCGAACAGGATCACCCCCACTGCGGCCTTGTGATGGTCGTGAATCCTGGCACGGGCACGGCGCCGCTGCGCGCCGCCTCGGGCTTCACCGCCGCAACCCTGCGGCCCGACAAATTTCCCCGACCTGCGGTCTTCCTCGCGAGACAAATTTCTCGTGCCTTCGGGTCCTCCACGCTGTTGCGGCCGTTGCACGGTGCGGCGAGCCCGGACCCGTGCCGGTCGGATCACGCCAAGGCCGCGATGGGCGCGACCTGGTCAACTTCAAGAGGACTTCATCATGGCCAACATCGGCACCTTCACCGCACAGAACAACAGCTACACCGGCACGGTTCGCACCCTGACGCTCAACGTCAAGGTCAAGATCGTTGCCAACGACAAGGAGAGCGAAAACGCCCCCGACTACCGCATCGTTGCCGGCAACTTCGAGATCGGCGCGGCGTGGAAGAAGATGAGCCGGCAGGAACGCCCTTACCTGTCGGTGACCCTGGATGACCCGTCGTTCCCGGCGACCATCTATGCCCGCCTGGTCGAAGGCGAGGACGGCGCACACAACCTGATCTGGTCGCGCAGCAAGGGCGACTGAGCGTCGCCCTCCCACCCCGCCTGACGGCGGGGCTTTTTTGTGGATGGCAAGGACACACAACAGGCGCTGGGTGGAACCGTCATTCGCCGGCGCTCAGGCGAGTCGTCACTCCCCGAATTCCGTGGGTACGGAATGTCGGTTTTCCGTGTTTACGTTGGCACGGCTTTGCGAGTTTGTGCGTTCACGGGTCTGCGGATTTGCATAGAAACGTACAAGCGGGATGGTGATATGACACAAAGACGTGAAGGCGGATTTGAGATTCAGCGCTTCGCTGTCCTATCGTGTTTCCGTACAGACGTCTCTGCGATTCCGTGCGTCTCCGGCTTGGCCGGACCGCGCTGTCGTACTGCGCATCGAGCCACCGATGGCGTCTCGCCCCTGCGGGCTTTCATCGCTGACGCCAGACCGGTGATTTGACCGCACCTCGTCTTCGATCGAGCTCATCCATCACGGTTCTGAGAATCCGCGGGGCAAGGTGCCAAGAATCCTGGCAGCCTCGATCACATATGTAATACCCCGGGTAGATACTCAGGCGCTCTTCAGCCTGAACGCACCGACAGCCTCGCCAAGCCGTGTGGCTTGCTGCTGCAAACTGGCAGCAGCGGCGGCACTTTGTTCTACCAGTGCCGCGTTTTGCTGGGTCGTCTGATCCAACTGGTTCACCGCCAAATCCACCTGCGCAATGCCTTGTGCCTGTTCACTGGTCGCACTGGCGATTTCACCGATCAGACTGCTGACCTGATGTGCCTGGGTCA
>CAZFKW010000524.1:0-1919 GCA_964519795.1 uncultured Ramlibacter sp.
GCTGTTGCCGCCGGAAATACGAACAGCAGGTTGGTGCCGATGCCCTCGATGGTGCCGGTGATGGTGCTCTGCGCACCGCGGCCCACCGCCAGCATGGCGATCACCGCCGCCACGCCGATGACAATACCCAGCACCGTCAGCGCCGAGCGCAGCTTGTTGGCCGCCAGGCTCTCCAGCGCCACTACAAAAGAGTTCAGATAGTTCATGCGTCCTACTTGTCCGCTACCTGGCCGTCACGAATGGTGACGACCCGTTCGGTGCGCTTGGCAATTTCGGGGTCGTGCGTCACGATGATCACGGTCACGCCGCGCTCTTTGTTCAAGGCCAACAGCATTTTCATGATCTCGTCGCCGGACTTGCTGTCCAGGTTGCCGGTCGGCTCATCGGCCATGATGAAGGCCGGGTTGTTCACCAGGGCGCGGGCGATCGCCACACGCTGCTGCTGCCCACCCGAGAGCTCGTTGGGTTTGTGGTGCAAGCGCTCCCCCAGGCCCACGGATTCCAGGGCCTGGCGGGCGATCTGGGTGCGGTCCTCGTTGCGGTTGGCGTAGCGCAGCGGCAGCTCCACATTCGCCAGCGCCGAGGCGCGCTTGAGCAGGTTAAAGGTCTGGAAGATGAAGCCCACCTTGCGGTTGCGCACATCTGCCAGCTGGTCGTCATTCATCTCAGCCACGCTCTCGCCGTCCAGGTAGTACTCGCCGCTGGTCGGTCGGTCCAGGCAGCCCAGCGTGTTCATCAATGTGGACTTGCCAGAGCCGGACGGCCCCATGATGGACATGATCTCGCCGCGTTCGATCTGCAACGAGAGGCCGCGCAGCGCGTGCACTTCCACATCGCCCATTGTGTAGACCTTGGTCAGGTTGCGGGCTTCGATCACCAGGTCTTTCTTGGCGCTAATTGAAGCCTCCACCGCCCATGAACTGGTTCGAGGGATCCATCGGGTCAAAGCTCGAGACCGGCGGGTTCAGTACGATCACATCGCCTTCGGCCAAGTCACCGCCGACCACCTCACTGAACGTCTCAGAAGAGGCGCCCAGCATGATCTGCACCGGCTGCATGCTGGCGCCGCGCATCACATACACCACACGGTTGCCGTTCTGCACGCGCACCGCCCGGTTGGGCACCAGCAGCACACCTTCGAGTTCGGTCACCACAATATTGACCGCCGCTGTCATGCCCGGGCGCACATTGGCGTCCGCATCCTCCAGCTCAACCACCACGCGGAAGTTGACGCCGGTCTGGGTCACATTGCCAGACAGGGCCACCGCCACTACTTCGCCCGGGTACTGCACATCCTGCACAGCATCCAGCACGATCGTGGCGGGTTGGCCTACCTGCACGCGGTTGATGTCCACTTCGGAAACTTCCACTACCACCTGCACCGTGCTCAGGTCATCCACCTGTACGGCACTGCTGCCGGCATTCACCTGGTCACCCTGGTTGGGGTAGATATCCGTCACCGTGCCGCTGAAGGGGGCAATGATGTAGCCCATGTCCACGCTGGCCTGTGCCGCCGCCAACCGCGCCTGGGCGGCAGCCAGCTGCAGCGCCGTGGGGCCGGCCATGATCTCGTCATAGTTCTGCTGGGCAATGTCCAGCTGGGCTTGCGCCAACGCCAGGTCGGCTTCAGCCTGGGCGATCGGCGTGCTGCCCGAGCCAGAGGTACGCGCATTGTACTGGCGCAAAGCCGCATCGTACTGCTGCCTGGCCTCGGTCACCTGCAACAGGAAGTTGGCCCGCACCAGGTCGCTCTCCGAGCGGCCGGCGTACGGCTCATAAGCTTCCTCGGCCCGGTTGAGCCGGTCCTGCGCCAGCACCAGATTGGCCTGGGCCTGGTCAATGTCCACTGGGCGGCCCGGGTTGCTGATCGAGCTCAGATAGCGGGCGGCCTTCTCGTAGGCGTCCTGAGCATCCGCCAG
>CAZFKW010000525.1:0-1915 GCA_964519795.1 uncultured Ramlibacter sp.
GTCCTCGTACCGGCAGAACGGGCTGAATTTTCCGAGCCGTTCGTTCTGTTTCACATCCGGCCTTCCCAGGTCCCCGACAAACCTCCTCGCGCCTGATTCATCCAGAAGCGCCGGCTTGCCCGGCGCCTGTGGATGCTTCCGTTCGTCCGCCCAGCCTCCCAGGCCTTGGCGGTATACCCCATGAACAACGCGAGGTTCCCATGCTCCAACTCACGCCGGCACGATGGCTGGCTCTCTCATCGGCTTTGTTGACGCTGTCAGCGTCAGCCCAAACCGCAGATGCGCCCCCGGCGCGCACCGCCATGCCTGCTTCAATTGACGCGGCGGCGGCTGTGCCGGGCGGTTACCGGTCCGCAATGGAGGGCTATCAGCCCTACAGCGAGACCAAAATGGTCCCCTGGAAAGAAGCCAACGACACAGTCGGCAAGATTGGCGGATGGCGAGCTTACGCCAAAGAAGTGGCTGAAAAAGGGCAGGGCCAGCAAGGGCATGCCGGCCACCACCCAGCGGACGCACCGAAGCCCGCTGCCGGGCCGGCCAAACCCTAGAAGGCAAATCAACATGCAAAGAAACTTCAGTCTCGCAGGCACAGGCATTGCCGTCCTGCTCCTCGCCGGATGCGCGAGCGTCGACATCGATCAGACCCTGCAGGAAGCCAACCAGTCCACGCAAACCTTCACCCAGGGCAAGCTTGAACTCAGTCAAACCAGTCAGCAGCGCCAGGCGCGGGACCAGATCAGCCAACAGCTTCTTGCCAAGCCTCTGGCCATGGATGACGCTGTGCAGCTTGCTCTTGCGAACAGCCCCTCCATGCAAGCGCTGATCGCGCAGAGCTGGGCGGACATGGCCGCCGCCAATCAGGCCGGCCGGATCGGCAATCCGGTATTTTCGTTCGAGCGCGTTCGGGCGGGTGACGAGCTGGAGCTGGGGCGGCTGCTGTCATTCGGCCTGCTGGATCTCCTGACGCTCCCACAGCGCCAGTCAATTTCCCGCAACCAGGTCGCCCAGGCCAAAGTCCAACTCGGTGGCACCGTGGTGGAGCAAGTGAGCCAGGTCAGGCAGGCCTGGGTTCGCGCTGTCGCCGCACAGGAGTTGCTCCAGTATGCCGACCAGGTCAACAGGTCAGCCCAAGCCAGTGCCGAACTGGCCCGGCGCATGCAACAGGTGGGAAATTTTACAAAGTTGCAGCGGGCACGGCAGCAGGCCTTCTATGCTGACGCAGTGGCGCAGCTTGCTTCGGCGCAGCATGCGGTCACCGCCGCGCGCGAAGAGCTGGTGCGTCTGCTCGGGTTGACGGATGCGCAGGCGATGCAGTTGCAGTTGCCGGGCCGCCTGCCCGACCTGCCGACGGAGCCGAAGGCCGCCGCCAATGTCAGCGCTTCGGCGCTTCAGCAACGCATTGACGTCCAGCTCGCGCGGTTACAACTCGATGTGGCGGGCAAGTCGCAAGGGCTGGCTCTCTTGAACAGTCTTCTGGACGTCGAGGCCGGCGTCCGCCGGGATACCGTGTTCGACAACAGCACCGGTGTGAAGAGCAATCGCCGAGGCTACGAACTGGATATCCGCCTTCCTGTTTTCGACTGGGGCGGCGCCCAACGCGCGGGCATGAATGCGCAGTCGCTGGCCGCAGCAAACAGGTATGAGGCGGTCGTGCGCTCGGCGACATCGCAGCTGCGTGAGAGCTACTCGGCTTACCGCACTGCCTACGACCTGGCCAGGCACTACCGCGACGAGATAGTGCCACTGCGCAAGGTGATGGCCGAGGAGAATGTGCTCCGCTACAACGGCATGCTGATCGGCGTGTTCGAGCTGCTGGCAGACAGCCGTGACCAGGTCGCCAGCGTCATGCAGTCCATCAATGCACACCAGCAGTTCTGGCTGGCCGATGCGAGCCTTGCTTCGTCGGTCATCGGCC
>CAZFKW010000526.1:0-1902 GCA_964519795.1 uncultured Ramlibacter sp.
AGAGGCGAGGCCGTTCGGGGCGGGACCGGTTCGGACGGACGGATGAGGATGCCGGGAAATATGAAGTGCATGGTGCGTGGGCGCTTTGCGGCGCATCGGGTTGGAAGTGGACGCATGCTTGCGCTGATCCGGGCGCTCGTACACTATTCCTTGGTACAGGGTCTGCGGGAGCGGACTTGCCAATTCACCATTTGGTTACACTGGACGGCCAAGCCCGGTATGAAGGAGACTACGTGACACTGCCGCACCGATTCGACAACCTCGAGCACCTGGAGGACGTGATGTCCGAACCTTCCATGGCGCTTATCCAGGAGCTGGCCCGGGTTGAGGGCGACATCATGGTACTGGGGGTGGGCGGCAAGATGGGACCGACCCTGGCACGCATGGCCAGGCGGGCGGCGCCCAACAAGCGGATCATCGGCGTGGCCCGGTTCTCCGAGGTCGGCTTGCGCGAGAGGCTGCAGTCGCAGGGCGTGGAGTGCATCGAGGCAGACCTGATGTCGCGCGACTCGATTGCGTCGCTGCCCGGCGTGTCCAACATCATTTTCATGGCCGGCCGCAAGTTTGGCTCACAGGGCAGCGAATGGCTGACCTGGGCGATGAATGCGCATGTGCCGGCGATGGTGGCCGAGCGCTTTGCGCGCTCGCGCATCGTGGCTTTTTCCACCGCCTGCGTGTACCCCTTTACCGGTGTGCGCAGTGGTGGCGCGACGGAGGACATGCCGCTGACGCCGCCTGGCGAATATGCCAACTCCTGCGTGGCGCGCGAGCGGATGTTCCAGCACTTCTCGCACCAGAACCGCACGCCGGGCCGGCTGATCCGCCTCTCATACGCCATCGACATGCGTTATGGCGTGCTGCATGACGTGGCGCAGAAGCTGCTGGCCCGCGAGCCGATTGACCTGTCGATGGGCCATGCCAATGTGATCTGGCAGGGTGAGGCCAACGACTGGTCGCTGCGCGCGCTGGCCCACTGCGATACGCCGACCTCGCCGCTCAACCTGAGTGGACCGGTTATCAGCATCCGCGAAGCAGCCGTTGGCCTGGGCAAGCGCTTGGGGATCGCGCCGCAACTGACAGGCACCGAGGCTGAGACCGCCTGGCTGGTGAACTGCGACGAGGCGTACCGCCTGTTTGGCAAGCCCGAAGTGACGCTGGACACCATGCTGGACTGGACAGCCGACTGGGCTGCGCGCGGCATGGGCAGCCTGGGCAAACCAACGCACTTTGAAGCGCGTGACGGCAATTACTAGCAGGGAGATGAGTTTGCATTGGTCTGACATTCCTTCGGACGCTCTCGCCGTGCTGCGCGAGGGCGCCGTGATTCCGGCGAATCTGCTGGCCCTGGACGCGAGCCGCCGGTTTGACCCGCGCCGCCAGCGCGCGATGGTCCGCTACTACCTTGATGCAGGCTCAGGCGGTCTGGCTGTGGGTGTGCATTCCACGCAGTTCGCCATCCGCGACGTGGGGCTGTATGAGCCGGTGCTGGAACTCGCGATGGAAACTTCGCGCAGCTGGGCACCGATCGGGGGCAAGCGGCCGCTGTTCATGGTGGCGGGCGTGGCCGGCAGGACGGCGCAGGCCGTCAAGGAGGCGGGCATCGCCAGGGGCATTGGCTACCACGCGGGGCTGCTGAGCCTGGCCGCCATGAAGGGCGCGAGTGAAGATGAACTGATTGCGCACTGCGCTGCAGTTGCGGCGGTGATGCCGCTGGTGGGCTTTTACCTGCAGCCTGCGGTCGGCGGCATTCACCTGCCTGCAAGTTTCTGGAAGCGCTTTGCCGCGATTGACAATGTGGTGGCCATCAAGATGGCGCCGTTCAACCGCTACCGCACGCTCGATGTGCTGCGCGGCGTGGTGGAGGCGGGTGCCGAGGACCGCGTGACGCTCTACACAGGCAAT
>CAZFKW010000527.1:0-1897 GCA_964519795.1 uncultured Ramlibacter sp.
CGGGATACGAACCTTGACAGAGAACGAAATCAGCGGTGTTGTTCTGGACTGCGCGATTGAAGTGCATCGCACGTTGGGCGGGCCAGGTCTTCTGGAAAGCGTCTACGAGGAAGCGCTGGCCTGGGAACTGACGCAACGCGGGCTGCACATCGCACGACAGGAGCCGTTGCCTGTCCGCTACAAGGGGATTATCCTCGCTGCGCCATTGCGATTGGATCTGGTAGTGGAGAATAAGGTGATTGTCGAGTGCAAGGCCACGACCGAATACAATCCGGTTTTCGAAGCGCAAGCGCTGACCTATCTGCGAGTTGCGGGACTGAAGCTGGCGCTCGTCATCAACTTCGGCGAACTATTGTTGAAAGATGGTTACCATCGTGTCGTCAATAAGCTCTAAGAGATTGTTTGAAAAGCCACCTGCTTTGACGCAGAGACGCGGAGACGTAGAGGAAAAGCAAAGGAATTTCAGCCGCGTTTTCTCTGCGCTGTCTCCACATCGCTGCGCCTCCGCGTCAATTTAGCTGGCTTCACAAACAGGTTCTATCTGCCTGGACGCAAAGAAGAAGCAACGAAGAAGATGCAAGCAACAGCCACAAGCTCTCTCTTGCAGTTCTCTGCGAATCTCTGCTTCTCTGCGACTCTGCGTCAAATTTGATGTCTGATTGAGAGTACTCAAGGGAGAACACACATGCGTAATGCTGTCATTGTTGCCGCCGCACGGACGGCGGTGGGGAAGGCCCCGAAGGGGACGCTGCGCACGACGCGGCCGGATGAACTGGCGGCGGCGGTGATCAACGCGGTCATCGAGCGCAGCGGCATCGACAAGAACGAGGTGGAGGACATCGTGCTGGGCTGCGCCTTCCCGGAAGCGGAGCAGGGCATGAACCTGGCGCGCATCGTCGCGCTGCGCGCCGGGATGCCGGTGACAACGGCCGGGCAGACGGTCAACCGCTTCTGCTCCAGCGGCCTGCAGAGCATCGCCACTGCCAGCCAGCAAATCATGGCCGGCATGGGCGACGTGATCATCGCCGGCGGCGCCGAAAGCATGTCCATGGTGCCGATGATCGGCAACAAGTTCACGCCGAACCCGTATCTGGCCAGCGAATATCCCGGCGTCTACCTGGGCATGGGCCTCACCGCCGAGAACGTGGCCAGGCAGTACGGCGTCAGCCGCGAGGATCAGGACGCATTCGCCCTGCGCAGCCATCAGCGCGCAGCCGCAGCCCAGGCTGCCGGCAAGTTTGACGCCGAGATCGTCCCGGTCGAGGTCTGCGCCAAGGTGGGCGAGGGCAGCGCGGTCAAGGAACTGCGCACCGTCTTCCAGCAGGATGAGGGCGTGCGCCGCGACAGCACCCTGGAGGCGTTGGCCAAGCTCAAGCCGGCCTTTGCCATGAAGGGCACGGTCACCGCGGGCAACAGCTCGCAGACGAGCGACGGCGCGGCTGCGCTGCTGATCATGAGCGAGGAGAAGGCGCAGGCGCTCGGCCTCAAGCCGCTGGCGCGCTTCGTCAGCTTTGCCGTGGGCGGCGTCCCGCCCGAGGTGATGGGCATCGGGCCGGTGGCCGCCGTGCCCAAGGCGCTCAAGTATGCGGGCATGGACCTCAAGGACATCGACCTGATCGAACTGAACGAGGCCTTTGCTGCCCAGGGGCTGGCGGTGGTGCGTGAACTGGGCCTGGACGAGGAGAAGGTCAACGTCAACGGCGGCGCCATCGCGCTCGGCCATCCGCTCGGCTGCACCGGCGCCAAGCTCACTGTGCAGATCATCCACGAACTGCAGCGCCAGGGCAAGGAGACCGGGCTGGTGACCATGTGCATCGGCGGCGGCATGGGCGCAGCGGGGATTGTGCAGTTGGTAGGGTGAGGGGTGACCTCATCTGAACCCTGATTCGCAGGAATG
>CAZFKW010000528.1:0-1886 GCA_964519795.1 uncultured Ramlibacter sp.
TTCTGCGGGCCGCTGTAGGCAATCTGCACGCTGCCCCAGTCGGGCTGGCCTGTCACGAGGCAGTTGCTTTTCAGGAGGTTGCTGGTCAGCACTTCCGTCACGGGCTGTTCGCCTGTTGTGGCGCTGAGCAGTTCAGGCGCAGGTGTGTACCGCGTGCACTCCAGGTCCAGCCGGTCCAGGCTCAGGCCGTCCAGCTCATGCACCGGCTCACGGTCAAACATGTCGGGAAGCAGCAGCTTCACGCCCAGCGTCTGCACCGGGCTGCCGCGCCAGGCGGCCTCGCTCACGTCGGAGCGGATGCGCTGGCGCACTTCGTCGGCATCGGCAAACTTTGTGTTGGTGAAGCTGTTGAGGTAGAGCTTGAACGACTTGCTCTCGATGATGTTGGGCGACTCGCAGGGGACCACCACATGGGCCAGCGCCACTTGAGGCTTGCCGCGCAGGTTGAGCCAGCTCAGCTCGAAGGCTGTCCAGATGTCGGCACCGAAGAACGGCACTGTGGAGCCGGCACCGATTTCCTCGCGTTTGGCGCGGCGTGCAATCGGGAACAGCAGCGAGGCGTCGTACTGGTCCACGTAGGGCACGGGCTTGCCCAGCAGCGACTGTTCGGCGGTATGGGTCATGGAAGGCTCAGGCAGATTGCAGGTGTTTGATCATCGGTGGCAGCAGGCATTCGACCACGCCCGGCGCCAGGTCGTGGCCCATGCCTTCAATACCCACCATCTTCGCGCCGGGAATGCGCCGGGCCGTGTCTTCACCGCAGGCGTACGGCACAAGCGGGTCGGCCTTGCCGTGCATGACCAGCGTGGGCGCGGTGATTCGCGCCAGCTGGGTGGCACGCGCCGGAATGTCGGCTGCCACAGCCATCATCTGCCGCACGGTGCCTTCCGGGTGAAAGCTGCGGTCAATGCCCTGAGCGATGCGTTCACGCAGCATGCTTTCTTCAATGGGAAAGCCCGGGCTGCCGATGATGGTCAGCAGCTTGACGTAATGGTTGATGATGGCCTCGCGGTTGCGGTTGGCCGGCCGGCGGATCAGCGCGCGCAGGACCCTGGGTTTGGCCTCGGGCAGTCCGCGTGCGCCGCTGGAGCTCATGATGCTGGTGAGGCTGTGCAGACGGTCAGGCGCTGCAATGGCCACGCGCTGCGCGACCATGCCGCCCATGGAGACGCCGACGATGTGCGCCTTGCCGATTTCCAGCGCGTCCAGCACACCCAGGGTATCGCGCGCCATGTCGCTGATGGTGTACGGCGCGCGTGGCGGCAGCCCGATCCTGAACTTGAGCGACTCCCACAGCACATGGGGCACGCCCAGGTGGTCCAGGTGCTGGCTGAGGCCGATGTCGCGGTTGTCATGCCGGACCACGCGGAATCCCGCATCCACCAGCGCCTGCACCAGCGGCATCGGCCAGGCCACGAGCTGCATGCCCAGGCCCATGATGAGCACAACCACTGGCCGGCCGGCCTGCGACCCATCGGCACCTGTGTCTTCGACTTCGATGTCGATGTTGTTGGCCCTCAGCTTCATGGCGCGGCTATGTGAAGACGCGTTCACGCAGCCACTTGGTGGCGATCCACTTTTCACCGGCGATCACGGGCGAGCCTCCGTGCAGCGTGCGCGTGGACGGGTGCGGGCGGTCGTAGCTGAAGAACACGGCGTTGCCGCGTTTGGGCGCGACTTCCATGTGGATGTCCGGGAAGACCGTGCCGCCGCCCTTCTCGGGCTCGCTGAGATACATCACGATGGTGGCCACCCGCTGACCGCCGCGCTTGAGGATGGTGGGCGTGCCGGGCTCATGGGGGTCAAAGTAATCGTAATGCGGCTTGTACTCCGCGCCCGCCGTGTAGTGCAGGATCTGCAGGCCCTCGCCGTTTTCCTCGGGCCAG
>CAZFKW010000529.1:0-1869 GCA_964519795.1 uncultured Ramlibacter sp.
GGGCGCCAAGGGTGCCAAATGGCTGGCCCAGGGCACCATTTACCCTGACGTCATCGAGTCCGGCGGCGCCAAGAGCAAGAAGGCCGTCACCATCAAGAGCCACCACAATGTGGGCGGCCTGCCCGAGCAACTCGGCCTGAAGCTGCTGGAGCCACTGCGCGACCTTTTCAAGGACGAAGTCCGCGAGTTGGGCGTAGCACTGGGATTGCCGCATGACATGGTCTACCGCCACCCCTTCCCCGGCCCGGGCCTGGGGGTTCGCATCCTGGGCGAAGTGAAGAAGGAGTACGCCGACCTTCTGCGTCGGGCCGACGCGATCTTCATTGAAGAACTGCGCAACTTCAAGGATGAGGCCACTGGCAGGAGCTGGTATGACCTGACGAGCCAGGCCTTCACCGTGTTCCTGCCCGTCAAGAGTGTGGGCGTCATGGGCGATGGCCGGACTTATGACTATGTCGTTGCACTGCGCGCCGTTCAGACCAGTGACTTCATGACGGCCGACTGGGCCGAATTGCCCTATGCGCTGCTCAAGAAGGTGTCCAGCCGCATCATCAATGAAGTGCGGGGGATCAACCGCGTGACCTACGACGTGTCAAGCAAGCCGCCTGCGACGATCGAGTGGGAATAAGCGCCATCATTCGTTGAGCGCGGCCACCTGCGCCGCGCGGGAGCGCCAGCCAACAGGTGGGACCGACGGTGGCGTCGATCATCGAATCGCCGGGAAACGGGGCAAAGCCTGTCCCGTTTCCCCCCTGGACAGGATGTACAGGCCTTCCTCAGGCTACACATTGGGGGGCGCATGCAATACTTCACTGCGCCAGAGCGCCTCCATTTCCCGATCATTTCCCATTGCCATGCACGAACCTTTTGCCGAGTTTGCGTTGCTCCTGCTGGTCTGTGCGCTTGCAGGCGCCGTATTCGTGCGACTGCGCCAGCCGGTGTTGATCGCCTATATCGTCGTAGGCATCGCGGTCGGACCGGCCGGGTTCGGGCTTGTGACGGCGCATGACCAGATCGACCTGCTTGCCCAGGTCGGCGTGGCAGTCCTGCTGTTTGCGGTGGGACTCAAGCTTGACCTGCACCATGTCCGGCACATCGGGCCAGTGGCTCTGGCGACCGGGCTGGGCCAGCTGGCCTTCACCATCGTCGTCGGGTTTGGGCTGGTCCTGGCGCTTGGCAAGGGGATGATGGAAGCCCTGTACGTTGCAGTAGCGCTGACATTTTCCAGCACGATCATCATCGTCAAACTCCTGACTGACAAGCGCGAGCTTGACAGCCTGCACGGCCGCATCGCGGTGGGCTTCCTGATCGTTCAGGACCTGGCGGTCGTGATAGCAATGATGGCCATGAGCGCCTTGCGCAGCACGGGCGGTACGGATGGCGATGCCGGCTGGATGGATATTGTTCTGTTGCTGTCGTGGCGTGTCGCTGCTGCCGCGGCGGCCATGTTCGTGTTGATGCGCTGGGTGCTGCCGGCGGTGGTCGCGGCGATGGCGCGTTCGCAGGAGTTGCTGCTGGTATTTGCAATAGCGTGGGGGGTGGCGTTGGCATCACTGGGCGAGTGGGCCGGTTTCAGCAAGGAGGCGGGCGCCTTTCTTGCCGGTTTCTCGCTTGCATCAACACCCTACCGTGAGGCAATGAACGCGCGGCTGACCGGCATCCGAGACTTCCTTCTTCTCTTCTTCTTCATCGATCTCGGCGCAAAGCTCGATTTCTCCACGCTGGGCGCAGAAATGGTGCCGGCAGTGGTGCTGTCGCTGTTCGTCCTGATCGGAAACCCGCTGATCGTGATGTCCATCATGGGTTTCATGGGCTACCGGCGGCGCACTGGCTTCATGGCGGGACTGACCGTGGCCCAGATCAGCGAGT
>CAZFKW010000530.1:0-1864 GCA_964519795.1 uncultured Ramlibacter sp.
CGCGCCACGAGCTGCGACGGGGTCAACGCCGGGTTGAGCGACAACATGAGAGAGGCCACACCCGCCGCCAGCGGCGCAGAGAAACTGGTGCCGCGCTTGTAGCCATAGCCGTTGGTCCCCACCGTTGTGGTGCCGGTATTGAGGGTCGAGTAGAGGTTGGTGGAGTCTCCTGCCGCGCCCGTTCCACCAGGTGCGATGACCGCGATGCTCGGCCCCGCATTCGAGTAACCGGCCTTCTGGCCATTGGCCTGCGCCGCGCCCACCGCGAGTACGTTGTTGCAGTCCGCAGGCCGCCGCGGCCTGCCCCCATCATTGCCGGCAGCCACGACGACAAGCGCTCCGGCTGCCGTGACTTCGTTGATGACATCCTGGTAGCTTGCCGTGCAGGCCACATCGCCGCCGAAGCTCAGGTTGATCACGCGGGCAGGGTTCGGATTGGCCGGAGCGCCCTCCACGCCCAGACCTGCAGCCCAGCGCATGGCGTCCAGGATGTCACTGAGAAAGGCGCCGCACTTGCCGGACACACGCAGCGGCAACACCTGGTTGGCCCAGTTGATGCCCGCAACTCCCATTGCATTGTTGGTGAGCGCCGAAATCTGCCCCGCGATGAACGTGCCATGCCAGCTACTGTTGAGAACTGCGCAGGAGCCGAACAGCGCCGCTTTGGAGGTCCGGTCTGAGGACGACACCCAGTCTCCGGGATCACTCGGGTCTGCGTCACGCCCATCACCGTCGTTGGCATACTCGACTTCGCTGACGAAGTCATAGCCTGGCAACAGCCTGCCCGCGAGGTCAGGGTGGTCAAAACGGATGCCGGTGTCCAGCACAGCCACCACCACCGAGCCGCCTGTCGTGCGTGCCCACCCCGCAGGCATGTTGATGCCGCCCGCATAGGTGGCGGGCTCCTTCAGGTGGTCCTGCAGATTGGCAACATAGGCCGTATCGTTGGGCGGCACGGCTGACTGCGCGGGCTTCATCAGCACATCGGGCTCGACCCAGGCCACGTCCGGGTGCAGCCGCATCCGGCGCACGGCGTCATCCAGCGCCTGGCCCTGCAAGGGCTGTGCAAAACGCATGAGCTGGTGGCCGCGTCCGAGCAGCGACAGCGGGCCGCGCGCCGTGAGGCCGGCGTCATGCGCAACCGCGCTGAGCCGTTCACGCAGCAGCTGAGGCTGCTCGCGCGCGGACGGCACCCCTGCGGTGTCGGCGCTTTTGAGTTTGACGATCAGCCCGCGCGCGGGCTGTGCGATGGCTGGAGCAGTTGCGCCAACTGCCAGGATCAGCAGAATGCATGAAATGAAACGTCTCATGAGGGTATTTGTAGCACGAGCCATGCCCCCATCCACGGGATTTCAGCCTTTCGGCCCCGGCCGCGAGGCGAGGGCCTGCTCGACCACCCCTGGGTCCATGCCATACATGTCCGCAAATTCCGCCATGCTGCTGAGCCCGCTCGCCTCATAGGCCCGCTTGAGCGCCTCGCGGCGGGCCACGCTGGCGGCAACGTCGCAGAAGGCGTCGTCCAGCGCCTGGACAGACAGATCGTCGGTCGCACCCACGCGCTCGTCCCATGCTTCGCGGGTGAGGCCAGAGGCTTCAACCGCAGCAGCCAGCCGCGCCCGGAGCCACGGCCGCAGGTCGTCCTTGCTACGCGCCTGGCGGCGGCGGTAGACCTCCAGGATCGCATGGTGGATGTGCTCGGGCGCCACGGGCTCCACCGGCACACCCTGAAGGTCGTGGCGCATTTCGCCGGCTGCAACGCTCTCCAGGTAGCGCGTGGAACGGGCATGCTGGCCGAGCGCGAGCTTCAGGTCTTCCTTCCTGAACTCGTCACCATGCGCGGCCCTCAGTTCCTGATACACACCCA
>CAZFKW010000531.1:0-1859 GCA_964519795.1 uncultured Ramlibacter sp.
TGTGGAATTGGGCGTCGGCCTGCTTGCACCGCAGCATTGCTGTGGTAAGGTCTGCTTTCCAACAACAACTTTTTCAGAACACGGAGAATATCGTGAGCAACAAAGGGCAGCTTTTACAAGACCCATTCCTCAATACCTTGCGTCGCGAGCATGTACCGGTGTCGATTTACCTCGTCAACGGCATCAAGCTGCAAGGCCAGATTGAGTCTTTTGACCAGTACGTCGTTCTCCTGCGCAATACGGTGACCCAGATGGTGTACAAGCACGCCATCTCGACCATCGTTCCCGGGCGCGCCGTCAACTTCTCGGCAGCCGACAGCGGCGAGCCGGGTGCGGCCTGACCGCAGCTTCGCCTGATCCCCGGGGAGCGCGGGCGGCCGGCGTCTCGATTGCGATTTCACCCTGACATCCTGATTTGAGCACCAACGACCCGCAAGACACCGCATCCGCCCCGACCATCCTGGTCGGCGTGGACTTCGGTCACGGCAATTTCGACAGCGAACTCGAAGAACTCGGCCTGCTCGCACAGACGGCCGGCATGAATCCTGTTGCCCGCATCACCTGCAAGCGCAAGGCGCCCGACGCTGCGCTTTTCATTGGCAGCGGCAAGGCAGACGAAATCAAGGCACTGGCCGACAAGCACGGGGCAACCGAGGTGCTGTTTGACCAGTCGCTCAGCCCGGCGCAGCAACGCAACCTTGAAAAGCACCTGGGCGTGGCCGTCAATGACCGCACCCTCCTTATCCTGGAAATTTTCGCCCAGCGCGCGCGCAGCCATGAGGGCAAGCTGCAGGTCGAGCTTGCGCGGCTGCAATACGTCAGCACCCGTCTCGTGCGGCGCTGGTCGCACCTTGAGCGCCAGACCGGCGGCGCGGGCGTGCGCGGCGGCCCGGGCGAAAAGCAGATTGAACTGGACCGCCGGATGATTGGCGAGGCCATCAAGCGCACCAGGGAGCGCCTGCACAAGGTCAAGCGCCAGCGCACCACCCAGCGCCGCCAGCGCGAGCGCCGGGACGCATTCGGCATCTCGCTGGTCGGCTACACCAATGCCGGCAAGTCCACACTGTTCAACGCCCTGGTCAAGGCCCGCGCCTATGCGGCCGACCAGCTCTTTGCGACGCTGGACACCACCACGCGCCAGCTGTACCTGACGGGCGCCCAGGGCAGCTGCGGCGAGGCGGGGCGGTCCGTCTCGCTGTCGGACACAGTGGGCTTCATCCGCGATCTGCCGCACGGGCTGATCGATGCCTTCCGTGCCACGCTGGAGGAGGCTGCAGACGCAGACCTGTTGCTCCATGTGGTGGATGCCGCCAACCCTGGCTGGGTCGAGCAGGTTGCCGAAGTCCAGAATGTGCTGGCCGAGATCGGCGCGTCCGGCGTGCCGCAGGTCCTGGTGTTCAACAAACTGGATGCCCTTGAAAATGGGCGCAGGCCACTGCAACTGGTGGATACGTTCGAGGTGGATGGCATCCAGATGCTGCGGATTTTCGTCAGCGCGCAAACTGGCGAGGGCCTGCCGGACCTGCGCCACCAACTCGCCATGATGGTGTCCGCCAGGACGCAGGTACGCGGGCAGCAGGCTGAAGACATCAACCAAGACCCCGCGGTCGGGGAAGTCATTGCCTGATTGGGCACAATCGGGGTACGAGCTAAAACAAGAGACCTAAAGCGCATGAATCTCAATCTACGGGCCCTTCGATGGGCCGGGTTTCCGGGCCGCATCAGGGGCATGTTCAACCTGAACGACCCCCGTTGGGGCCGTGGTGACGACAAACCAGCGGAAAACTCCAACAAGCCTGACGGCGAACCGCCTCGTGGCCAGGGCCCCAACCAGGGCCCGCCTGATCTGGACGAGCTCT
>CAZFKW010000532.1:0-1850 GCA_964519795.1 uncultured Ramlibacter sp.
GTCGGTACCCGGGCAAGGTCCGGATAGACCTGCGGTGACAGGTAGGCATGGGGTCCGAGGAAGCTGACGACGGACTGCGGTCGGGCGATCAGGTAGCGCCAGTGGGGGTTCGGTTTCGCCACATGGCCGAGCAGCATAAAGCCGGTGTCATCCGCTGACGCCGCAGCGCGCTCCTCAAGCACCAGAGGCAGATGGGTGATGAACGGAAGGCCTTCGTCGTCCACGCTCACAAGGTTGGCGAACGGGTGACTTCGCATGAGCTGCGCCGCAATATCGCGGTCAGCCGATTTGAATTGCGGTGGCAGGTACATGGGCATGATTGTGCCCCGAGTCGGCATCATGCATGGGCGCCTCACGCAGCAGCGCGCAGCTCAGGCGCCATCTCCGGTCGCCGACCCCGGGCACGGTCCCGGCACCGGTCTCAGGCGTCAATGTTCGCCAGCGCGGTCGCCCAGATCTCCGTCGCAGTGGCACCTTCCGGCATTTCATGCAGGAAGGCCAGACCAAAACCGAGGTGCAACTCCAGGTCAAATCGCATTCCCGGCCCCTCCAGCCGGACATGTGGAAACGTGAACTGCGCGAGCCGGTCTTCCACCGCCAGTGCGGTCGGCCCCGGCACGAGGGCACAGAAATCCCCACCCCCGAGAGCCGCAAGTGCGCCGTTGTCGGGCAGACGCTGCCGCAGCGCCTGCGCAGTCAGCTGACGCATGGTGTTGACCTGGACCTTGTCGCGGTGGCTGGTCAGCGCTTCGAAATTCCTGATGCGCACGTAGCACAGCGCCAGCGTGGACTGGCTGCGCCCGGCGTCGGCGACTGCCAGCGCCACGAGTTCCCTGAATCCGCGCACGTTCCAGCAACCGGTCAATGGGTCCAGGCGCGCGCGGCGCTCCAGCTGGTCGAGCTTGACAAGCAGTCGCTTCTGCACACTCGACATCGCATCCAGCCTGAGCTCGGTTTCCGTCATGCGCGCGAGGTCCTGCATGGCGATGATGTCCGCATGGCCATAGGCATCACGCCGCGTGCTCTTGACGCAGAGGGTGCCGGCGCACACCCCCGCGTGGCTCGCCCACAACCAGAGGGTTGGCGGAAAACCTTGCGTCCGCCCGGGCATCGGGCACCACGAGCGAATGCTTTTCGAGAACCGTCTGTTCGCAGAAGGCCAGGGCGTGCTGCGACTGGTCCACGTCCAGGCCCTGGATGGATCGAATCCACGGGGCGTCGTCCTCAACCACGGAGATCACGGCAGCCGGGGAGCCCATCAGCCGCATGGCCGTCCGGGTGATCCGGTCAAATCGCTCTTCCCGCGGCACAAACGCGTGCGGTGCATCTTCGACCAGGGCCAGGCGGTGCCGCTCGTTTTCAAGAAAGGGAGGTGACAACATGGGTCCGTTTGTACCGTGACTTGGCGCGATCCGTGTAAGCAAATGCCTCAACAAGGTTGAGGCATTCCGGCGATGCCACTTGATCCAGATCAGTTCACCTGAATCCAGCGATCACACTAGGCCTGGCGCTTGCCTTCGAGTCAGCCGGGCCCGGCGTCACGCAACGTCGTCCGCGAAGCCCTCAGGCACACTTGCTGTCGCCCTTCATGCTGTGGCGGATCGCTATTGTGTCGGCCATTTTCACTGCGGGGTCTTTGCCATAATGGGCTGGGCCACCAAACGCGGATTCAGCACCTAACTGGCGCGGTCCATGGTGGTGAACGTCCTGTGCGTGATGGAAGTCTGCTATCTTTTCGACTGATCGCGTCAACGCACTCCGCCTGCCCTGAATCTGTCGAAGCCGGACGCTGAAAGGAACCTTGCGATGCCACCCGCCCCCACACCTGCCGCCACACACGAACCCACCAC
>CAZFKW010000533.1:0-1842 GCA_964519795.1 uncultured Ramlibacter sp.
TGTCGCCGATGGCGAAGATGTGCGGCACGTTGGTGCGCATCTGGATGTCGACGTTGATGAAGCCGCGGTCGGTCACGGCCACACCGGCCTTGTCGGCGGCGATCTTCTTGCCGTTGGGCGTGCGGCCCACGGCCTGCAGCACCAGGTCATAGACCTGAGGCGCCGGCGCAGTGCCGCCCTCTTCCGCGGCGGCGAACGTCACTTCGATGCCTTCGGGTGTGGCCTTGGCCCCCACCGTCTTGGTCTTGAGCATGATGTTGTCGAAGCGTTTGGCGTTCATCTTCTGCCAGATCTTGACCAGATCGCGGTCGGCGCCCTGCATCAGGCCGTCGAGCATTTCCACGACGTCCAGGCGCGCACCCAGCGTGCTGTACACCGTGCCCATTTCCAGGCCGATGATGCCGCCGCCCAGGATCAGCATGCGCTTGGGCACGTCCTTCAAGGCCAGTGCGCCGGTGCTGTCCACCACGCGCGGGTCGTCGGGCATGAAAGGCAGGCGCACCGCCTGCGAGCCGGCGGCGATGATGCATTTCTTGAAGGCCACGACCTTCTTGCTGCCGGTCTTTTCCTGGCCGGTGCCGGTGGTCTCTTCCACTTCAACGTGGTTGGGGCCAACGAAGGCGCCGTAGCCGCGCACGGTGGTGACCTTGCGCATCTTGGCCATCGCGGCCAGCCCACCGGTGAGCTTGCCGATGACCTTTTCCTTGTGGCCGCGCAGCTTCTCGATGTTGACCACCGGACGGCCGAACTCCACGCCCAGATCCGCCATGTGGCTGACCTCGTCCATCACGGCCGCCACGTGCAGCAGCGCCTTGGACGGGATGCAGCCCACGTTCAGGCACACGCCGCCGAGCTGGGCATAACGCTCGACGATCACGACCTTCAGGCCGAAGTCGGCGGCGCGGAAGGCCGCCGAATAGCCGCCAGGGCCGGCGCCGAGCACGAGCAGGTCGCACTCGATGTCGGCGCTGCCACCGAAGCTGGCGGCGGTGGGGGCCACCACGGGGGTGGCGACCGGGGCAGCAGCGGGTGCTGGCGCAGCAGCGACAGGTGCTGCGGCTGGCGCGGCGGGCGCGCTGGCAGCGCCCTCACCGTCCAGCACCAGCACCACCGAGCCTTGTTTGACCTTGTCGCCGAGCGCGACCTTGAGCTCTTTCACCACGCCGGCGTGCGACGAGGGAATCTCCATCGAGGCCTTGTCGGACTCCACGGTGATGAGCGACTGCTCGGCCTTGACGGTGTCGCCGGGCTTGACCAGCAACTCGATCACGGCCACTTCGTCGAAGTCGCCAATGTCGGGAACTTGAATATCGATCAGTGCCATCGCCATTCCTTAAAGAAGAACGCGACGGAAGTCGCCGAGGATCTGGCCGAGGTACGCGTTGAAGCGGGCCGCAGCGGCACCGTCGATCACGCGGTGGTCCCAGGTAAGCGACAGCGGCAGCATCAGGCGCGGCTGGAAGGCCTTGCCGTCCCACACCGGTTCCATGTTGCTCTTGCAGACGCCGAGGATGGCGACTTCGGGCGCGTTGATGATGGGCGTGAAATAACGGCCACCGATGCCACCGAGCGACGAGATGGTGAAGGTGGCACCGCTCATCTCGGCGGGGCTCAGCTTGCCGTCGCGCGCCTTCTTGGCGAGTTCGCCCATTTCCTGGCTGATCTGCAGCACGCCCTTTTTGTCGGCGTCCTTGATCACCGGGACCATCAGGCCGTTGGGCGTGTCCGCCGCAAAGCCGATGTGCCAGTACTGCTTGTAGACCAGCGAGTCGCCGTCGATCGAGCTGTTGAACTCGGGGAATTTCTTGAGCGCGGCCACCGAGGCCTTGATCAGGAAGGCGA
>CAZFKW010000534.1:0-1841 GCA_964519795.1 uncultured Ramlibacter sp.
GTCCGGGTCAAGGCGCCGCATTTCGGCTTCAATCCAGGTTTCAACTTCGCGCATCAGTTCCTCGGGCTCGCGGCCCGCACTGGGAATGGGCTTGCCAATTGACACATCAACAACGCCCGCGCGCTTGATGAAAGCCTTGCGCGGCCAGACTTTCGCGGAGGTGACGGCAATGGGGATGACGGGGGCACCCGTTTCAATGGCAAGGCGTGTGCCGCCCGTTTTGTAGACGCCCTTCTCGCCGCGCGGAATGCGTGTGCCTTCCGGGAACATGATGATCCAGATACCCTGGTCAAGCAGCAGTTTGCCCTGTGCCACGACTTTGTTGAAGGCCTGCGCGCGCTGGCTGCGGTCAATATGGATCATGTCGAGCCGGCCCATGGCCCAGCCAAAGAACGGAACGTACAGCAGTTCCTTCTTGAACACATAAGCCAGCGGATGCGGCATGATGGTCGGCATAAGGAACGTTTCATAGGTGGACTGGTGCTTGACGAGCAGGACTGCCGGGCTGGTTTCACCGCTGGGCAGGTTCTCCATGCCCGTCACCCGGGCCTGGATGCCCAGGATCAGGCGGGCGCCATCAATCGCCCACCCAAGCCAGCGTGCGGCCATCCAGTACAGCGGCTTGCCGCGTACGCGGATCGACGCCGTCACCATGATGATGCCCCAGGGCACCACCGTCACCAGCATCCACAGGGCATGCACTATCGATCGAATCAGGTTCATGTGGGTCGGTTTGTCCAATAGGCTGTCAGGGGGCGGCAGCCGCCCTGATGCGGGGTTCGCGGGCGATGAGGAACTCTGCAAACGCGCCAAGATGTTCATGCACCTGCGTCCCGGGCGGGCAGCTTTCAGGCAGCGGCTGGCCTCGCAGCGCCGCGCCCTTGCCGGTCAGGACGAGGTGTGGCTCGCAGCCCGCAGCGAAAGCGGCCTGGGCATCACGCACGCTGTCGCCAACACTTGGCACGCCCTGCAATTCAATACCGTAGCGCTCACCGATCTGCTCGAACAGGCCTGCCCGCGGCTTGCGGCAGGCGCAGTTGTCGTCGGGTGCGTGCGGGCAGTAGAACACGGCATCCACGCGGCCACCTGCGGCGGCAAGCTGCTTGTGCATCTTGCTGTGGATGGCGTTGAGCGACACGACGTCGAACAACCCCCGCCCCAGGCCGGACTGGTTGGATGCAACCACCACATGCCAGCCGGCATGGTTGAGGCGGGCGATGGCTTCCAGCGCCCCGGGCAACGCGATCCATTCTTCCGGCGACTTGATGAACTCGTCGCTGTCCACGTTGATGGTGCCATCACGGTCAAGTATGACGACTTTCATGGTGTGCGGGCTACCTGCGCAGTCATGGGATCGGGTTGCTTACACCGCGAGGCGCGAAAGGTCCGCCACGCGATTCATTGCTGCATGCAGCGTGGCCAGCAGGCCAAGCCGGTTCAGGCGTACGTCGGCCGCTTCCACATTGACCATGACATCGTCAAAGAAGGCATCCACCGGCCCGCGAAGCACGGCAAGTGTCTGCAGTGAAGCGGTGTAGTCGCCGGCCTCGAACTGGGCCAGCGCCTCCGGCGCAACCTTCTGCATGACTTCATACAACGCCCTTTCGGCCGCCTCGGTCAGCAGTAACTCGCTGACGTGGGCATCGGCCCCGGGGGCCTTCTTCAGGATGTTCCCGATGCGCTTGTTGGCTGCTGCAAGCGCCGGCGCTTCGGGCAGCAGGGCAAAAGCGCGTACCGCCGCCAGGCGCATCGGGATGGTGGACCAGGTGCCCAGCTTCTGGGCGTAGATGGCAGCATCAACTTCCGCAGGGGAGTACCCGCCATCCCTGAGGTAGCCCTTG
>CAZFKW010000535.1:0-1816 GCA_964519795.1 uncultured Ramlibacter sp.
AGATGGACCGCGGTGTGCTGGACCGCATGACGCCGGCGTTCGAGCACCTGCTGCGCAACTGCGTGGCCCACGGCATCGAGGAGCCGCATGTGCGGCAGGCTGCGGGCAAGGACGCCAGTGGCACCATCCTCATCAACCTGCGCCAGGAAGGCAATGACGTATCGGTCGAGTTCAGCGACGACGGCGCCGGACTGAACCTGGCGCGCATCCGCGAGAAGGCGCTGTCGCAAGGCCTCATCGAGCCGGGGCAGGATGTGACCGACGCAGACGCCGCCAACCTGATCTTCATGCCCGGCTTCTCGACAGCCACCCAGGTGACGGAGCTGTCCGGCCGGGGCATCGGCATGGACGTTGTCCGCTCCGAGATCAACGCTCTGGGCGGCCGCATCGAAACCACCACGCAACAGGGGCAGGGCACCCACTTCAAACTCGTACTGCCGCTGACCACGGCCGTCACGCAGGTGGTCATGCTGCGCACCGACAAGCTCGCATTCGGCGTGCCCGCCAACCTGGTTGAACTCGTGCGCCGGGCAAGCCCGAAGGAACTGCAGCAGGCCTACAACACCGGCACCTACGAATTTGGCGGCGAGCAGGTGCCGTTCTTCTGGTCGGGCGCGCTGCTGCAGGTGTCGCAGCGCAGCTCGGAGGTGCAGACCCGCACCATCCCGGTCGTCGTCTTCCGCAGCGCGGCGCAGCGGGTGGCGATGCACATTGACGAAGTGCTTGGCAACCAGGAAGTCGTGGTGAAGAACCTGGGGCCGCAGCTGTCGCGCCTGCCGGGCCTTGCCGGCATGACGGTGCTGGCATCCGGCGCTGTGGCCCTGATCTACAACCCGGTGGCCCTGGCTGCGGTGTATGGCGACCAGGCCCGCGCCATGAGCGCCGACCGTGCACAGCCAGAGGTGCTGGAGCAGTCCGGGGCGGCGGCGCTGGCCGTGGCGCCGGCCGCAGAAGCCGTGCCGCAGATTCCGCTGGTGTTGGTGGTCGACGACTCCATCACCGTGCGCCGGGTCACGCAGCGCCTGCTGCAGCGCGAAGGTTACCGTGTGTCGCTGGCGGCCGACGGCCTCCAGGCCCTGGAGCGCCTGCAGGAGGAACTGCCCGCAGTGGTGCTGTCAGACATCGAGATGCCGCGCATGGACGGCTTCGACCTGGCCCGCAACATCCGCGGCGATGCGCGCCTGGCCGGCCTGCCCATCATCATGATCACCTCGCGGATTGCCGAAAAGCACCGCGAGCACGCCATGGAACTGGGCGTCAACAACTACCTTGGCAAGCCGTATTCGGAAGAAGAACTGCTGAGCCTGGTGCGGCATTACTGCGCGGTTGAAGCCGCTGGGTAGTTGCGCTGCCATAGTGGACTGTCATTGCGGACTTGATCCGGAATCCATGGTCGCATTGAAGTAGCCTTTGAACACTCCGACATGGATCCCCCCGGATCAAGTCCGGGGCAGGCTCCTCAAGTCCGGGATGACAGGGGTTGTTGTGCGGATTGCTCAAGCAGCCTTCTTCACCACGGCATAGCGCGCCAACGTCTTCTCCCGGGCCTCGTCGTGTTTGACGACCCGCTCGGGGTAGTTCTTCCCCAGCTCGACACCCGCTGACAGCAGCTCTATCGGGTCTGCCATCCATGGCGCATGCAGCGCCTTGTCGGGCAGGCCAGCGAGCTGCGGCAGGTAGCGGCGGATGAACTTGCCTTCTGTGTCGAACTTCTCGCTCTGGCTCACCGGGTTGAAGATGCGGAAGTACGGTTGGGCATCACAGCCGCTGGAGCTGGCCCACTGCCAGCCGCCGTTGTTGGCCGCGAGGTCGAAGT
>CAZFKW010000536.1:0-1812 GCA_964519795.1 uncultured Ramlibacter sp.
ACTTGATCCGGGATCCATACGGCGCTGGCAGACACTTCTTCACGCTTGCATGGATTGCGGGTCAAGCCCGCAATGACAGGCTGTGTTGATACCTGCGTTCTCTGCGCTCGGCTCAGGTCCCACCATCCTCATGCTCCACGGCATCGGCGGAGGCCACCTGTCGTTTGCGCCGCAGGTCGAGACCTTCGCAGGCTCCGGCTACCGCGCCGTTGCCTGGGACATGCCCGGCTATGGCTACAGTGCGCCCATCGAACCCTATAACTTCAAAGGCCTGGCCCAGAGCTGCATCGCACTCATCGAGAGCCTGATCGGCCCTGGCACCGCAGGCCAGGGCGCAACTGGCGAGCATGGCCCCGGGCGTGGCGGCAAGCCGGGGCCTGGCATCATCCTGCTGGGTCACAGCATGGGCGGCATGGTGGCACAGGAAGTGGTGGCGCGCCGGCCCGAGCTGGTCAGCCAGCTCATCCTCTGCGGCACGTCGCCTTCCTTCGGCAAACCCGACGGCGACTGGCAGCAGCAGTTCATCAGCCAGCGCACGGCCCCGCTCGATGCAGGCAAGACCATGGCCGACCTTGCCGAGGTGCTGGTGCCGCAGATGATTGGCCCCGGCTCGCTCCCCGAGGGCGTGAAGCTGGCGACGCACTGCATGGGCCTGGTGCCCGCCGCCACCTACCGGCGCGCGCTGGAGGCCATCGTTACCTTCGACCGGCGGGCGAGCCTGGCGAACATCCATGTGCCGACCCTGCTGATTGCCGGTGAGCACGACAGGAACGCACCTCCGGCAGTGATGCAGAAGATGGCCAGCGCCATCATGCGCAGCACCTATCTTGAGATGCGCGGCATAGGCCACCTGCAGAACCTCGAGGCGCCTGATGAATTTGACGCTGCGGTGCTGAAATTCCTGGCGATTCCACAGGTGCTGCACTGACCGTGCAAGCCACTGCAAGGTCCGGTCCGCAGGTACAACCCAAGAAAGAAAGCATTCATGGACGCTGCAACCTCTCCCGGCTTCACGCCCGCCGTTGGCGACCTGCCGTTCACACCGAAGCAGCGTTCCCTCCTCGCGCTTGCCCATGAACTCGGCCGCACGAAGTTTGCGCCGCGCGCCGCGCAGTGGGACGAGTCGGCAACCTTTCCGTTTGCCAACTACGACGACCTGCGCGATGCCGGCCTGCTGCGCCTGTGTGTGCCTGAGTCCCACGGCGGCATGGGCGCCGATTACGCGACCTACATGATGGTCGCCGCTGAAATCGGCCGCTTCTGCGGCGCCACGGCGCTTACCTGGAACATGCACATCTGCTCGACCATGTGGACCGGTGTGCTGGCCGAAGGCATCGCCATGACGGACGCGCAGCGCGCCGAGCATGCGAAGCGCCGCGGGCTGCACTTTGCGCGCATCGTGGACGACGGCGCCATCTATGCCCAGCCTTTCAGCGAGGGCTCGGCCGCCGCAGCCGGGCGCGCGCCCTTCGGCACCACGGCGAGGAAGACGGACGGCGGCTGGCTCATCAACGGCCGCAAGATCTTTGCGTCGCTCTCGGGCGCGGCCGACTACTACGGCATCCTGTGCACGGAAGACAAGGGTGACGAACACCCGGACGCGCGCGACACGCTCTATATCTCGGTTCCGGCCACGTCAGGGGGCTTCTCGATCAGCGGCGACTGGGACCCGCTGGGCATGCGCGGTACGGTCAGCCGCAACCTGGCGTTCAAGGATGTCTTCGTGAGCGACGACGAGCAACTCATGCCGCGCGGCATCTACTTCCGTGGCGCGCAGACCTGGCCGGCCATGTTCTTCACCCTGGCGCCTAC
>CAZFKW010000537.1:0-1806 GCA_964519795.1 uncultured Ramlibacter sp.
GTAGATGTCCGCCGGCGTTCGAACGCCCCATTCGACGGGATAGCTTGCGTTGCTCAGCGGGCTCTTCCAGCGGCGCACGGGCTGGAAGACGACTTCGCCCCGAGAGAACACATAGGTTGAGGACTTCGGGTGCCGGAACGAGCCGCCGTCCCACAGCGTGCCGCCGGCCTTGTCGCGCAGGCGGAAGGCGGTAAGCGCGCTGCCGTCGTCCAGGTTCATGCCAATCCAGTCCCAGCCCACGGCCTGCGGGTGCATGAGCTCGCGGCTCCACTCGTGGTCCAGCCAGGCTTTGCCCGCGACCTCGAATGCTTCGCCCCTGACCCTCAGCGTTCCCCGCGCCGCCAGCTGCGGCAGGCTGTAGTAGTAGCTGGCCTGCGCGGCGTCCGGCCCCTTGCGCGACAGGCCCTTGTCGCCCTGCAGCAGCACCGCCTGCGTGGGCGTGAACTGCAGCTCGATGCTGAAGTCGCCGGCTGGAAGTGTGGCTGTGTAGACGTCGCCCTTGCGTACCAGCGACCAGTCCCGCAGCCGGATGGCGGTGTCTTTCACGTCAGCTGATGCCACGTCAAACCCGTCACGCGCGATGCGCTGGTCATGCCACAGCTTGCGGCCCTGCACGTCGGTGATGGCGGCATGGGCAAATATCAGCTGCCTGGCTGCAAAGCCGGACTTCATCTGCTGTGTGGCATCCACGCGCGAGCGGAAGAACGTGACCTGGAAGCCGAACTCGCGCGTGCCGCTTTTCGCATGGCCGGTGGCATACCACCATTCCGTGCGGAAGTCCGGGTGGCTGCCGTGGTCGCGCGGAAAGCGCAGCGCCATGGGGGGCAGGGCGGAGGCCGGCCCGGCACAGGCCAGCCCGGCGAGCAGCAGGCTGCGCCTCGCGATGTTCGTTTCGCCGCGGGATTGCATCAGCAGATTCTGGCAGTTGTCCATCGCCCCTACCAGTCTTCCTTGACAGCCAGCACCGCGTCCCGGCGCGCTGCGGCGCGCCCCGCCAGCCATGCCGTACCGGTGCCTGCCAGCACCACGGCGGCGCACAGGGCCGCCAGGCGCAACCACGGCACGAGCAGGTCCATGGTCCAGTGAAAGCTCTGCGGGTTCACCACATGTACGAGAACCACGCTCACCGCCAGGCCCAGCAGCAGTCCGGCGACGGAACCCATGAGTGTCCAGGCCGCGCCTTCACCCGCCACTACAGCCAGGATCTGGCGGCGCGTGAGACCCAGGTGCGCGAGCAGTCCGAACTCCTTGCGGCGGGCCAGCACCTGGGCGCTGAAGCTTGCCGCCACCCCGAACAGGCCAATGCCGATGGCCACGGCCTGCAGCCAGTAGGTCACCGCGAAGCTGCGGTCAAAGATGCGCAGCGAGACCTCGCGGATCTGCCCGGCGGATGAAAACTCCACAAGTCCCTCGCTGCCGGACTGCAATCGCGCCAGCTCGCGGATGGCCTGCTGCACGCTGCCCTCGTCAGCGCCGGGCGCCAGCCACAGCGCAATGTCGTTGACGCTCCGGTCTCCGGTAAGCTGTGCGAGATCGGCAGCGCTCAAGGCTACGGTGCCACCCTGCCGCGCATAGTCGCGCCAGACGCCTGCCACGAAGAACGTGCGGGGCGCGCCCACCTGCAGCGATGCCGCGAATGCCGGTTGAAGCGCGTTGAAAACCGCTCCCGCGCGAGCGCCGTAGAGGTCGACCATGGCCTCGCTCACATAAATGGCGATGTGTTGTGGGGGCACGGCAACCACCTCGCCCACGAGCGGAAAGTCTTTTGCGGGATCGTCGATGCTGCGCGCAATGAGTGCGACGGGC
>CAZFKW010000538.1:0-1800 GCA_964519795.1 uncultured Ramlibacter sp.
AACCGAATGCGCCGGCGAGGAACACGATGAGGCCGACGCCGCCAGTCAGGGACGCGGTGATGCCGGTCGCTACGCCCACCCATGCGCCGAGCACGGTCGGGATCATGCTGAGGGCCAGCAACCAGTAGGTGTTGCGCAGGACCTTGTTGCGCTGCTCCTGCGAGACGGCGTAGCCAAAGCTGCCGGACGGGTCGATGGTTTGGACGCGATCGTTCATGTGTCAGACTCCTTCAAAGGTGTGCAAAGGCACAGTTGAGGCAAATTCTATGGCTTTTCAAGCGGCAGGCCCAAAAAACCGGAACCCCGGCACCTACTATTTGTAAGGGTTCTTTTGCGCTGGCCGCCATCATGGTGCAGGCCGGCACCCGTTATGCTTTGATGCAGCAGCAACTCATTTAATCCCCCACATGAAGAACAAAACCTGTCTCGAATTCTCCGACGTCAAAGCCATGGCCGCTGCTGCGGAAGCAGAAGCCCTGAAGAACAACTGGGCTGTGTGCATTGCCATTGTTGACGACGGCGGCCATCTGCTGTGGCTGCAGCGCCTGGATGGCGCGGCCCCGATTTCAGCTCACATAGCACCTGCCAAGGCGAACACAGCTGCGATGGGCCACCGTGAAAGCCGCATCTATGAAGAAATGATCAATGGCGGCCGGGTGTCATTTCTGAGTGCGCCGGAACTCAAGGGCCTGCTGGAGGGCGGCGTCCCGATCATGAAGGACGGTCAGTGCCTGGGCGCAGTCGGTGTCAGTGGCGTCAAGTCCACGGAAGACGCGCAGATCGCCAAGGCGGGTATCGCTGCGATCGGACTTTGAGAATGCCTGGCACCTGACGCGTACGCCTCAGGCGGCCCCTGCAAAACGCCGGTGGCAGCCAGCGTTCTCGTTGTTGCAGTGGAAAAAATGCCTGGCTAATTGGTTGAAGCCGTTGGCTGGCACAAAAACGACCTTGGAGACCTGGAAAGCCTCGGGTCGCCCCACGATGAAACCTTGAATTTGATACAGCTTCGGCAGCACCCTACTTGGTGAGGATCAGCTTGCCGAGTTTCGTCTCCTGGAGGCGGTAGAACGCGCCCTTGTGCTCGATGCCAATGCTCTTGCTGCCTTTGAGCAGCTCCGAGCTGCTCAAGACAGGGGCTGCCACCGGAAGGGTGGACTCTGCATCGTTGGATCCGGAATGGCGTTGGGCGAGTGGTGCATTCATGGAAGGTGGTGTCAGAGTTGCGGGCATTGCTTTTCTCCAATATGCAAATGATAATGATTCGCAACCGCAAAGACAAGACTTTTCTTGATTATTTCCACGTTAGTTCTGTATCCAGGCGAAACTGATCAGGTCCTGGGCTCCGTGATGAACCCGATCTTGCGCACACCAGCCAGTTGCGCAGCAGCCATCGCCTGCGCCACGCGCTCGTAGCGCACCGCCTTGTCGCCCCGGATGTGCAGCTCTGGCTGTGGCGACTGAGCTGCGGCCGCCTTGAGCTGGCTGTCCAGCGCGGCATCATCGATTCTTGTCTCGTTCCAGAAATAGCTGCCGTCTGCGTCCACGCTCAGGCGGATGGTCTCGGGTTTGGGGTCCTGCGGCTGGTTGGTGGCGCGTGGCAGGTCGATGTTGACGGAGTGCTTCATCACCGGCACGGTAATGATGAAGATGATGAGCAGTACCAGCATGACATCCACCAGCGGCGTCATGTTGATCTCGTTCATGACGTCATCAATTTCGTCCTGGGTTCCGAAAGCCATGGTCAGCCTCCCTTTTTCATCTGCACAACGTTGCGGTTGCCACCCGGGGCCGCATGCACGC
>CAZFKW010000539.1:0-1793 GCA_964519795.1 uncultured Ramlibacter sp.
TTGACCGCATTTTCAAGACCCCTTCGACAGAGCTCAGGACAGGCCCTTCGACAGAGCTCAGGACAGGCCCTTCGACAGAGCTCAGGACAGGCAGGCAGTTGACCCTGCTGGGCTACAACCGCCAGCGCATCCCCGGCAACTGGAAGTTGATGATGGAGAACATCAAGGACCCGTACCACCCGGGCCTGCTGCACACCTGGTTTGTGACATTCGGGCTGTGGCGCGCCGACCAGAAAAGCCGCATGGTCATGGACGCACAGGGGCGCCATGCGGTCATGATCTCCCGCAGAAATGAAGGGGGCGCCAACGCTGCTGTCACCGAGGGCGTGACCAGCTTCAAGGCCAATATGGCGCTGAATGACGATCGCCTGCTCGATGTCGTGCCCGAGCCCTGGTGGAAGATTGACGACCCGTCAAACCCCGGCCAACCCATCACGCCGACGGTGACCATGATCACGCTGTTTCCCAGCCTCATCATCCAGCAGCAGGTCAATTCCCTGTCAACCCGCCACATCGTGCCGCGCAGCGAGGGCGAGTTTGATTTTGTGTGGACACATTTCGGCTTTGCGGACGACACGCCGGAGATGACGCAGCGCCGCCTTCGACAGGCCAACCTGTTCGGCCCGGCCGGCTTTGTCAGCGCTGACGATGGCGAGGTCATCGAATTCAGCCAGGACGGCTTCAGGCAGTGGGGGGAGGGCGGCTCGACGCTGTGCGAGCTGGGCGGGACGGGCACGGAGATGACCGAGCACATGGTCACTGAAACACTCATCCGCAGCATGTACGGCTACTGGAAGAAGGTGATGGCGGTATGAGCGGCGACGCAACGGGCAACTCGCAATTGCTGCAACGGCTTGCCCTGCAGATGGAGGTGGATCAGCTCAACGTGGCCTGCGCAGCCTCGCTGGACGAACGGCGCTTTGACGACTGGACCGGATTCTTCACGGAAGACGCCCTGTACAAAGTCCAGGCTCGCGAGAACTTCGACCGTGGCCTCCCGCTCGCCTTGATCGCACTGGAGAGCAGGGGGATGATGAAGGACAGGGTCTATGGCGTGACGCAGACCATCTACCACGGCCCCTACTACATGCGGCACGTCATCAGCCCTGCCATCGTTTCAGCGGAACACGGCAATGAAGTCGCCGCCCAGGCCAGCTATGCGGTGTTCCGCAGCAAGCCCGGCGGCGTGAGCGAGGTTTACAACGTGGGCCGTTACATTGACACGCTGGTGCGTACCGATGCGGGACTCAAGCTGAAAACCAGGGTTTGCGTGTACGACAGCGAGATGATCCTCAACTCGCTGATCTACCCGGTTTGAGCGGCCGGGCGCACACGCATGTCCCCGGGGGTCAGCGGCGGTCCTGGCCCTTGCCAACCTGGTTGCCGATCAGGGCGCCGGCTGCCGCGCCACCAATCGTCGCGGCGGTGCCGCCCAGTGCACTGCCAACCACGCCTCCGGCTACTGCGCCGACGCCGGTGCCGATCTGGGCGTTTGTCGGATTGGAGGCACAGCCGCCCAGGGCAATGAGCGATGAAGCGGCCAGAGCCATCAGGAGTTTCGTGTTCATGATTCTGTTCCTTTGAGTGTTGATCCGGGCATCACGCGGTACTGTGAAATTGCTGCGCCGCCCGTGACTTCACTGTAGGGTTGCACCTGTGCCGGCGGTGTAGGAGAAAGCCACAGTGTGTCGTCGGCACTGTGCCCCGGTCACGAACGCGGCGGTCCTATACCGTGCGGTTGCGCGCCAGAGGTGGATTCTTCGCAAAGTACCGCATGATGCCTCGCATGATGG
>CAZFKW010000540.1:0-1747 GCA_964519795.1 uncultured Ramlibacter sp.
CCGCCCACATCGCGCTGCTGTGCTACGCCGACGGCGAGCGCCGGTACATCATTGCGCCGCGCGGTGTCGACGCCGGCGCCACGCTGCTGAGCGGGGCCGAGGCGCCGATCAAGGCCGGCAATACGCTGCCGATCCGCAACATCCCGGTGGGATCGATCATCCACTGCGTCGAGATGATGCCGGGCAAGGGCGCACAGATTGCACGCTCGGCCGGCACCTCGGTGACGCTGATGGCGCGTGAAGGCATCTACGCGCAGGTCCGACTGCGTTCGGGTGAAGTGCGCAAGATCCACATCGACTGCCGCGCCACCATCGGCGAGGTCAGCAATGAAGAGCACAGCCTGCAGCAGTACGGCAAGGCCGGTGCGACACGCTGGCGCGGCATCCGCCCGACGGTGCGCGGTGTGGCCATGAACCCGGTCGACCACCCGCACGGCGGCGGCGAAGGCCGCACCGGCGAGGGCCAGCCGCAGGTATCGCCGTGGAACACCCTGACCAAGGGCTACCGTACCCGCAGCAACAAGCGCACGCAGACGATGATCGTCTCGCGCCGCAAGAAGTAAGGCCCGAGGGAAAGCCACCATGACGCGTTCACTCAAGAAGGGTCCCTTCGTGGACCACCACCTGATGGCCAAGGTCGAGAAGGCCTCTGCCACCAAGGACAAGAAGCCGATCAAGACCTGGTCGCGCCGCAGCACCATCCTGCCCGAATTCATCGGCCTGACGGTGGCCGTGCACAACGGCAAGCAGCACGTGCCGGTGTACGTGACCGACCAGATGGTCGGCCACAAGCTCGGCGAATTCGCCCTCACCCGCTTGTTCAAGGGTCACCCCGCGGACAAGAAGGCCAAGAAGTAAGGAGCCGCGGCAATGGAAACCAAAGCAATCGTGCGCGGCGTGCGCCTGTCGGCCGACAAGGGCCGCCTGGTGGCCGACATGATCCGTGGCAAGAAGGTCGACCAGGCCCTCAACATCCTGCAGTTCACGCAGAAGAAGGCCGCGGGCATCATCAAGAAGGCCGTCGACTCGGCGGTGGCCAATGCCGAGCACAACGACGGCGCCGACATCGACGAACTGAAGATCACGTCGATCTACGTCGAGCAGGGTGCGGTGCTGAAGCGCTTCTCGGCACGGGCCAAGGGCCGTGGCGCGCGCATCAGCAAGGGCACGTGCCACATCTACGTCACCGTCGGCAACTGAGCCACTGGAAAGACACATGGGACAAAAAATCCACCCGACCGGCTTCCGCCTCGCGGTCACCCGTGCCTGGTCGTCGCGCTGGTTCGCCAACAGCCGCAATTTCGCCGGCATGCTGGCCGAGGACCTGCAGGTCCGCGACTACCTGAAGACGCGGCTGAAGAGCGCCGCCGTCTCGCGCATCCTCATCGAGCGTCCGGCCAAGAACGCCCGCATCACGATCTTCTCGGCGCGTCCGGGCGTGGTGATCGGCAAGAAGGGCGAGGACATCGAAAACCTCAAGGCCGAGCTGACGCGCCGCCTGGGCGTGCCGGTGGCCGTGAACATCGAAGAGGTGCGCAAGCCCGAGGTCGATGCACAACTGATCGCCGACAGCATCACCCAGCAGCTGGAAAAGCGCATCATGTTCCGCCGCGCCATGAAGCGCGCCATGCAGAACGCCATGCGCCTGGGCGCCCTGGGCATCAAGATCATGTCGTCCGGCCGCTTGAACGGCATTGAAATCGCCCGCTGCGAGTGGTACCGCGAAGGCCGCGTGCCGCTGCATACG
>CAZFKW010000541.1:0-1732 GCA_964519795.1 uncultured Ramlibacter sp.
GCCCGCCGTTACGGCCGCAGCGCGCGGCTTGTCTGCAAGATCCCTCATGGCCATTGGAAAACGTCGACCTTCATCGCCGCGCTGCGCCACGATCGCCTCACCGCACCGCTTCTGCTCGATGGACCGATGAACGGCCCGAGCTTTCTCGCCCATGCCCAACAGATCCTTGCCCCAACGCTGCGGCGCGGCGACATTGTGATCATGGACAACGTCAGCGTCCACAAAGTGGCTGGCGTCCGCCAGGCCATTGAGGCACGCGGTGCCACTCTGGCTTACCTGCCGCCCTACAGCCCGGATCTCAATCCCATCGAGCAACTCTTCTCCAAGCTCAAGGCGATGCTGCGCAAGGCCGCTGCCCGCTCCATCTCCGCCCTGTGGTCCATTATTGGCTCGTGTGTCACGCAATTCGCTGCAGCCGAGTGTGCCGCATACCTCGCCAATGCCGGATAGCGGCAACCTTTTCGTAAGACGCTCTAAGGGTCAAAACCCGCAAAAGTCGGGCGCTGCCGTGTCTGCTTCTGGCGCAGGGGCCACGAATTCGGCCTTCTGAATGGACCCAGATAGTCGCTGGCGAGATGTGAAACTCCGGAATGCAGGATCGACCGACCGAAGGTGCCTGCCGAGCCTCTGCGCCGCTTGACGCCGTGGTCGGTGATTTTTTGCCCGTGCTCGGGGATGGCTGAACGCTCTTGGTGCCGTATCGATGCATGCGGTGAGTGATTGCTTACTGACGCTCCAGTCCTAGTCAATTGTCGCGCCCGTCCAAGAGGGGACGTACCGGGATCAGTTAGCGTGAGCACACATGGGCACGGGAGCTTCCCGTTCGGCGACAAGGAGAGTTCGATGAGCCAGGTATCTCTTCCCCAAGACAGCCAGGGCGCCGCAGTCGCCATTCTCAAGACCAGCATGGTGAAACTCGACGCCAACACGAGGAACGGCCTGACACCGCAGCGGGTGCGGGGCGTCATCTACGCCGAGGCAAGGCGGATTGGATTTGCGGAATGGTTGGGCGAACAGATCATCCCGGCTGACATTTCCCCCAACGTTCCCCTGCTGGGTCGCCTGGGTCCCCTGGCGCGCAAACTGCACGGATACACCGGCGGGCAGGGGCCAGGTCAGCTCTATGTGGCGGCTTACGACGCGGTGAGGTTGCAGCTGAAACCCGAACTGGATCAGTTTCTCGCGCATATGGGGACGGGCCTCTGCCGGGCGGGCGTGCACCGGCTGCCCCTGACCCTGAAGGGCTACCCCTGGGACGTCATCAACCCGGTCACGGCTGATTTCTTCATTGCCGGGTATCTTGCCCTTCGGGTCAAGGAAGCGAAGTATGCGGGCCGACCGATAGACGATCAGTGGCAAATCGGCATCGGCCTCTACTACGGCGCCTTCCAATCAATTGCCGACGCACAAAACGCCATCAACCCGCAAGACCCCAAAAGCGTCCCCTATCAGTCCATCAAGGCCTGGCTGCAGAGTTCAAGCGTTGAGCGGCACAAGAACACGGCAGCCTATATCGAAGAGGTCTTCCGCAACCGGATCTGACACATGTTCAAAACCCGGCAGGGCGGGGCCGACCCATGTCCTCGGGCGAACTGACCGGCCGGCTGGTTGCGGCCCCGACCCTGCTGACCTTCTCCATCAGGGATGCCGCTGGCATACTTCAGGCGTAGAATCTCGCGCACCTGGCGCATCGCAACCCTCTCTGCTGGCATCCACTCCACTCCTTCGGACC
>CAZFKW010000542.1:0-425 GCA_964519795.1 uncultured Ramlibacter sp.
CCGCCCACCGGTGGTTGCGGAGTCGGTATCGACCGTTTGATGATGCTGCTGACCGACAGCCCAAGCATTCGCGACGTCATCCTGTTCCCTGCCCTTCGACGCGAGTAGAAACTCGCCCCGACCTCTACGGTATCAAGCCGAGCGCCTGCATGTAGCGTGGCTGTGTCATCAGTTCGTCCCATTCTGGCGCCGCAGTCACGGGCAGCAATGCCAGCCGCCGTTGCTCGCTGGCGTCCGAGGGGTGCCAGTGGTTTTTCACTTGCGCCTCGGTCAGCCCGTCGATTAGTTCGTCCACCGCCCTGCCCTCACCCAGGCTCTGGTTGCACAGCAGGACCAGGTCGCAACCGGCTGTGAGTGCCGCAACGGCCGCCTGGCTGTAACTCACCTCCCGGCCATCGATCATCCGGGCGCCAGCCATGCTCAGG
>CAZFKW010000542.1:435-1708 GCA_964519795.1 uncultured Ramlibacter sp.
GTCGCTGAAGATGGCGCCCTGGAAGCCCAGGCGCTGGCGCAGTATGGCCTGCAGCCAGCGGCCGGAAAACCCCGCAGGCCGTGAATCAACCTTCGGGTAGACCACATGCGCCGGCATGACGCTGGTGAGCGTGGTATTGAGCCATTCATAAGGCGCAGAGTCGTCGGCCAGAATGGCCTTGAGGCTTCGTTTGTCCACCGGTATGTCGGTGTGCGAATCAGCCGCCACAAAGCCGTGGCCGGGAAAGTGTTTACCGCAATTTGCCATGCCCGCCTGCAGCAACCCATGCATCAGGCTCTTGGCAAGCAAGCTCACAACGCGGGGGTCCCGGGCGAACGCCCGGTCGCCAATGACATGGCTCCCGCCAAAATCCAGGTCCAGCACAGGGGTGAAGCTGAAGTCCACGCCGCAGGCGCGCAGTTCAGCTCCCAGCACATAGCCACACGCCGTCGCGGCATTCGTTGCAGCGAGTGCGCCGGAACCGGGCACACCAGGCCTGTCCTTGCGCCACATCTCGCCCAGTGCCCGCATGGGCGGAAGGTGGGTGAACCCACCAGTCCTGAAGCGCTGCACCCGGCCGCCTTCATGGTCGACGCAGATCAGCAGGTCTTGCCGGATGTCCTTGATATCGGCGCACAACGCCTCCAGCTGCGCGCGGTCCTGCCAGTTGCGGCCAAACAGGATCATCCCGCCTGTGAGCGGGTGCTTCAGGCGCCGTCGGTCCGCCCGGGTCAGGCTGGTGCCTGCAATGTCGATGATGAGGGGGGAATGCACGGTCATGTTCCAGGAAGTTTGTATTCCACCACCACAAAGCTGGCGGCGTAATCGGTTTCATCGGTGACGCTCACATGGGCAGTCAGCTGTTGCCCATCGAACCATTCTTTCAGCCCGCCATGCAGAACGATGGCGGGTTTGCCACTGGGCAGCTTGCCGATCTCGCACAGGCGCCAGGTCATGGGCATGCGCATGCCCAGGCCCACCGCCTTGCTGAACGCCTCCTTGGCGGAAAATCGGGTCGCCAGGTATCGCAGGCCGCGCTCGGGCCAGCGAGCCGAGCGCGCCTTCCAGGTGGCAAGCTCGGCGTCGCTCAGTATCTTGCGCGCGAAGCGTTCGCCATGGCGCTCCAGTGATGCGCGGATGCGCCTCACGTCACAGATGTCGGTCCCGATTCCGTAGATCATGCAAGGCGCAAGGTCAGGAAAACGCGCTGTCAATACAGGCCAGGTAGGCCTTGACGGTGGCGTCGTAACCCAGCTCCAGCGCATCGGAGATC
>CAZFKW010000543.1:0-582 GCA_964519795.1 uncultured Ramlibacter sp.
TGACATGAATTGATAAACTCGGGGTGTCCACCGTTCGTGGGCAAGGTCACAGAGCCACAGAGCCACAGAGAAGAGCGCACGGTTGCAGCCACGCGCCGCTCTGATTTTCCTGTCTTCATCCCGCTCTTATCTCTCTCCTGCCTTCATCCGGGTTCATCTGTGGCTAAACTGCTGCAGCAATTTTCCCCCGGATGAACCCGCATGGCCGCTTTGAAATACATCTCCATCCGCGGCGCGCGCGAGCACAATCTGCGCGATGTCGACGTCGACCTGCCGCACGATCAGCTCGTGGTCATCACCGGCCTGTCGGGCAGCGGCAAGAGCAGTCTCGCCTTCGACACCATCTATGCCGAGGGCCAGCGCAAGTATGTCGAATCGCTCTCGGCGTATGCCCGCCAGTTCCTCGACCAGTTGCAGAAACCCAACATCGAATCCATCGAGGGTTTGCCGCCCACCATCGCCATCGAGCAACGCTCCGCCAGCCACAACCCACGCTCGACTGTCGCCACCACCACCGAAATCTACGACTACCTGCGCCTGCTCTTCGCCCGCGCCGGCCACCCGCGCTGCTGGCATCAGGAT
>CAZFKW010000543.1:592-1472 GCA_964519795.1 uncultured Ramlibacter sp.
AAGTCTGCGGCCACCCCATCGCCAGCCAGTCCGCCCAGCAGATTGTCGAACGCATCCTCGCCCTGCCCACCGACACCCGCCTGCTCCTGCTCGCCCCCGTGGTGCGCGGCAAGAAGGGCCATCATCAGGAAGTGTTCCAGGGCCTGGTGCGCCAAGGCTTCGTCCGCGCCCGGGTCAACGGCGAAGTGGTCGACCTGCGGCAAAGCGGCGGGGCGGGGGAGGATGCCGTCAAGATCAAACTCGATCGCTACAAGGCGCACACCATTGAAGCCGTGGTGGACCGCATCGTCATCCGCCACGACAAAGACAGCCTGGCCGAGACGCGCAGCCGGGTCACAGAGTCCGTCGAGCTGAGCCTGCGTCTGGCGGAAGGATTGGTGGTCATCAGCCAGCAGCAACCGGGGGCGGCGAGCTGGCAGGATGTGCTCTACAGCGAAAAGTGGGCGTGTCCGCATCATCCCGAATGCAGTTTGGAAGACCTGGAGCCGCGCCTGTTCAGCTTCAACAGCCCGTATGGCGCGTGCCCCACCTGCAGCGGGCTGGGGACCATTCTGGAGTTTGACGAAGAGCTGATCGTTCCCGACCAGACGCGGAGCCTGGCGCAATCAGGGCCGGCGAATGAGCGTGTACTACAACCGCGTGATTCGTCGCTTCTGCAAGGAGTTTGACTGCGACCCGGCGGTGCCGTTCAACAAGCTGAGCAAAACCATTCGTCGGATCCTGATGCAGGGCACCACCCCCGCGGACCTGCGCAAGTACAAGACGCGGTTCGAGGGCGTCATCCCGCATCTGCAACGCCGCTGGGAAAACACCGACAGCGAGTTCATCAAAACCAAGCTGCACGGCTACCAGTCCGAAGCGTCGTGCGAAAGCTGCCATG
>CAZFKW010000543.1:1482-1691 GCA_964519795.1 uncultured Ramlibacter sp.
AGCCAGTGGATGGTGCGCGACGGCAGCGGCGGCAAGTTCAACGCTCCGCGCCAGTTCAACATTCATGATGTGGTCAACCTCACCATCGAGCAGGCGAGCCAGTTTTTCGAGAACCTCGCACTGACCGCCGAGCAGCAGACCATCGCCCAGCCGATTCTCAAGGAAGTCAAAGCCCGCCTTGGTTTCATGATGAGCGTGGGACTCGGTTA
>CAZFKW010000544.1:0-387 GCA_964519795.1 uncultured Ramlibacter sp.
GCTCCCAGTCGACGTTCCGTTGCTGCAGAAGCTGGTTCAGTCTGTGCCGGTAGTGATTGTCAACTTGCCCGAGGACAGCGGGCATCGTTGCGCGAAGCGCATCCATCTCAAGCCGCTGGACAGTGCCGGACTCCGTGGGCGCACTGAAAAGCGGCTGCTCACTGCGGAGGACACCGCTCGCCCATTCAGCCAGAGCGGCATCGGTACCGCGGGTGATTTCGGCCAGCCTGTGAAGGTACTCACCCAGCGCTGCCGTCCAGCGCCGACCGGTTGCGGCAACCCGGGTCCTGCGCAGCACATCGACCAACTTGTCCTCCAGGATGACGATGCGGTACTCGGGCACCACCGAGTCCAGCATCAAGTTGCCGATGCACGCCCCAGGACGAA
>CAZFKW010000544.1:397-1648 GCA_964519795.1 uncultured Ramlibacter sp.
GGCCAATAGATAACTGAGCCGCCCGTCCTTCCGGCGGGCCGTGGAGTACACCTCCCGCGCAAGATGCATGGGCCACTGTCTTGCAAGCTCGTCCTGAACTGCAATTCGCGACCCCACTCCTGCGTTTCGATCGACCAAGTGAGCTACATCCTCACCAAACCAAGGGGCCAGGAGTCCGGAAACCCGTGACATCACCATCCACTCCGGGATCCAGCCGTAATAGGCCGGCCCGAGCGACGTGGACAACGTGTCGCGCATGACCAGCTGCGCGACCTCAGGCCCGAAGCTGGTTGCCAATTGTGTGGCCAGCGCCTTGCGGAACGGGCTGGCTCCCATCTGCACGCCCGGCAGTACGCGTGGCACGACATCACGCAGGCGATACGCACTGTCCAACGCGTGGCGCAGCGGGAACACCGGTGCTCCATCGGGAGGAGATGAAGAACCGTGCAAGGACTTGAGCGCTTCGTGCAAGCCGGGCGGAAGTGGCCAATGGATAACGTCGGCGCTTGGCTTCAGGAACGGGACCAGGTCTTTAGGCGCTACCGCCGCCTTAGGGGGCCGTTTCAATCGCAGCCAGAGCATCGGCGCATCAAGGTCAAGAACGACTTCCTCAGCCCCCTCATGGCCCCACATGACTTGGGATAGGTCGACTTCACGCGTGCCGCTGGCAATTGCGAAGCCCAAGGCCAGGAACGGCTCAGCGCGTGCTCGGTCACCGGCCGCAATGGCTGCCTGCCCGGCCGCGAGCGTGGATCGGGCTGCTCGCTGAATGAGTCCGTCTGGCACGATCTGGTCGGGGCTCAATGACAAGCCTGAATCACCGGATTTCCGCAGCAACTGCTGCGCGGCGGCAAGGGCATATGTGGAGCGCGTGCCCAAGCCCTCAAAGGCCGCGCCACCAACCTCGGTGCTGCCTATCTCAAGCTGGTCGTCCGGATCATCTTCCGCCCCTCCGACTACCGGCAGGCTGGGTGCCTCGATCGCAACCACCAGCTCCGACCCCGTACCCAACGCCTGGAGAAGGCGCCCGGGTTCGGCATGGATCCAGCGGGCGATCCTGTGGCGCAGCCAGTTGCGCCAGAGATGGTTGAAAGTCTGGTGAGACTTGTCGCCTTCGGCCAGCATCCTGTCGAGATGCCGCAGGAGCGAAGTCACGCCGTCAGCCCCAGCCACCAGGACCCGTAGTGGAGCTCCCGGCTCTTGGATGGCTACCCGGACATATCGCGCCAGTTCCTTGATCCGGCTCCTCTG
>CAZFKW010000545.1:0-1624 GCA_964519795.1 uncultured Ramlibacter sp.
TACCCGGAGCTGTCGATGTCGTCCTGGGCGGCCATCATGGTGCCCAAGGGCACACCGCAGCCCATCGTGGACAGGCTGCACAAGGCTGTGGTGGAGGCTGTGGCCAGTGAGGAAGTCAATGCGCGCATGGTCGCCGACGCCACGCTGCCCATGAGCAGCACGCCCGCCGAGCTGGACGCGCTGATCAAGCGCGACTACGACACCTGGGGCGGGCTGATCAGGAAAATCGGCGGTGTGAAGATCAACTGAGCCGGGCGTGACAAATTCAATAACTGGAGACCTGATGACTGAACCCGAAGTTGCCATCGTGACCGGCGCCTGCCGCGGCATGGGGCTGGCCATCTCGCGCCAACTGGCGCTGGACGGCTTCCGTGTATATGGCGTGGACGTGATCGGGGACGCGCTTACCGAGGCCTTTGCCGGCCTCAAGTCCGAAGGGCTGGACGTGCATCCGCTGTTGCTGGACCTGCGTGACGAGGCGGCAGTCGGTGCGCTGCCCGCGCGCCTGGGCGCCGACTACGACCGTATCACCGTGCTGGTGAACAACGCGGCCGTGAGCCCCAAGCGCAACGGCCGCAAGACGGCCTTTGTGGACCTGTCGCTGGAAGACTGGAATGCGGTGATGGGGGTGAACCTGACGGGCACCTTCCTCATGAGCCGCATCTGCCTGCCGCCGATGATCGCGCGCAAGTTCGGCCGCATCATCAACAACTCGTCGGTCGGCGGCAAGACCGTGATCGGTGTGGCAGTAGCGTCCTACAACGCGTCCAAGGCAGGGATGATCGGGCTCACCCGGGCGCTGGCGATGGAGGTCGCGCCCATGGGCGTGACGGTCAATGCCATCTGCCCCGGCCGCATTGAAACGCCGATGGCGACGGCTGCCGTGCCCGAGACCAATGCCAACCTGCTGGCACGCACACCGGTCGGCCGCTTTGGCACGACCCAGGAGATTGCCGACCTGGTGTCCTTCATTGCCAGCAGGCGTTCGTCGTTCATCACCGGATCAGCCATGGACATCAATGGCGGGCTGGCCATGGTATGACCAGCATGAACACCACTCCTGCAAAACGCATCGCAGTCGTCACCGGTGGCTTTGCCGGGATCGGCGGCGCCACCCGCGCCGAGCTGACCCGCCTGGGCTTCACCGCCATCAGCATCGACATGAAGGTGCAGCCTGGCGACCCGCTGCAGTACGCCTGCGACATCTCCGACCTTGCGGCGCTCACTGCCACGCTGGAGCGCATCGAGGTTGACCATGGCCTGGTCGAGGTGCTGGTCAACAACGCCGGGGTGTTCTACAACAAGCCGGTGTTCGAGATCACGCCTGAACAGTTCGACCGTTCGTTCGCGGTCAATGTGCGCTCGTACTTCTTCGCGTCCCAGCATGTGGCCAGGCGGCTCGTTGCAGCGGGCAAGCCGGGAGCGATCGTGAACGTCGCCTCGGCCGCCGGCCGCGCCGGCTCTCCCTATGTGGATTACGGCTCCTCCAAGGCGGCCGTCATCGGCCTGACGCAGAGTCTGGGCAAGGCGCTGGCCCAGTACAACATCCGCGTGAATGCGGTGTGCCCGGGGCAGGTCATCACCGACATGCACCGCTCGCTGGTCCCTGAACGCCAGAAGTTCA
>CAZFKW010000546.1:0-230 GCA_964519795.1 uncultured Ramlibacter sp.
ATGACGGCGATGAATCCGCTCTACACCGTCGGGGACCAGATCGTCGAGGTGCTGCAGCTCAAGGTCGGACTTGGCCGCAAGGAAGCCTGGGAGATGGCGGTGCAGGCGCTGGCCGATACCGGCATCCCAGAGCCCGCCCGGCGGGCCAACTCCTATCCCCACCAGTTGTCAGGCGGACAGCGCCAGCGGGCGATGATTGCCATGGCGCTCGCCTGCAAGCCGCGCCTGTT
>CAZFKW010000546.1:304-1608 GCA_964519795.1 uncultured Ramlibacter sp.
GAATGGCATGGCTGTGCTGCTCATCACGCATGACCTGAACCTCGTGCGCAAGTTCGCCGACCGCGTGGCAGTGATGGAGAACGGCTACCTGGTGGAAGAGGGCATTGTTGCCGGTGTCTTTGCCAACCCGCAGCATGCGTACACCCGCAAGCTGATCGAGAGCCGCCCCGTGCGGGATGTGGTTGAAATGCCCGCGGCAGCAGATGAGGCGCCTGTGATGGAAGCTTCTGCCCTGCGTGTCGTGTACCCAGTGCCCCGACCGGGGATCTCGGGCTGGTTCAGCAAGGATGGGTTTGTTGCAGTCGAGGGCGCAGACTTCCGCATCCAGCGCGGGCGCACGCTGGGCGTCGTGGGTGAATCTGGTTCCGGCAAATCAACGCTCGCCCTGGCCTCGCTGGGCTTGCAGCCTTTCACCGGCCGTCTCGATGTGGTGGGCAAGGCGTGGCAGGGCGGTGCGAGCCAGAACGCCAACAACCGCGCCATCCGCAAGGTAGTGCAGGTGGTGTTCCAGGACCCGTATTCATCACTGTCACCACGAATGACTCTGGAAGAGATTGTTGGCGAGGGCCTTCTGGTGCATGAGCCTGAGCTGGCGGCGGCCGGGCGCAGGGCGCGCGTGGCCGAGGCCCTGGCGGATGTGGGCATGACAGAAGCGCAGTTCCCGGGTCTGCTGCAGCGCTATCCGCATGAGTTCTCGGGCGGCCAACGTCAGCGCATTGCCATTGCGCGGGCGCTTATCGTCCATCCACAGTTGCTCATCCTGGATGAGCCGACCAGTGCGCTGGACGTCACCATCCAGAAGCAGGTGCTGCAATTGCTGCAGCGACTGCAGCGCGACAAGGGCCTGAGCTTCCTGCTCATCACCCACGATGTGGACGTGATCCGCGCCATGGCGCACGACGTCATGGTCATGAAAGACGGCGCTGTCGTCGAATCCGGCCCGGTGGCCCAGGTGCTGGATGCCCCGCGTGACCCGTACACACAGCGCCTCGTGGCTGCTGCCGCGTGAGACTTCCATGGCAGTTTCCCGGCGCAAGACCCCCATTGCCGATTCCGAGGTCGAAATCACCGCGATACGGGCGCAGGGAGCCGGTGGCCAGAATGTCAACAAGGTTTCGAGTGCCATCCACCTGCGCTATGACGTTCATGCGTCCTCGCTCTCCGAGGCCCACAAGGCGCGACTGCTGGCACTCAGCGACTCGCGCCTGACGACCGACGGCGTGGTGATCATCAAATCACAGGAGCATCGCAGCCAGGAGATGAACCGCGCCGGTGCGCTGGCGCGACTGCAGGAGCTTGTTGAC
>CAZFKW010000547.1:0-1605 GCA_964519795.1 uncultured Ramlibacter sp.
CTGAGCCGCGACCATGTACACGTCACCAACGTCGAGCACGTGGTGATGACCGTGCCGCGCATGGATAAGGACCGCACCCTGGTGCGCCTGCTGGAGATCGAGAACCCGCACCAGGCGATCATTTTTTGCAATACCAAGGTGCGGGTGAACTATGTCACCACGGTGCTACAGCGCTTTGGCTTCAACGCGGCTGAACTGAGCTCGGAACTCTCGCAGGCGGCTCGTGAAAAGGTACTCAGCCAGCTAAGGACGGTTCGTTGAACTTTCTGGTGGCTACGGACGTGGCGGCGCGCGGGATCGACATCCCGGAGCTGGAACTGGTGATCCTGTACGAGCCGCCCGAAGAGGCCGAGCTGTACATTCACCGGGCCGGGCGCACCGGCCGGGCCGGTGCGGGCGGCGTAGCGATCAGCCTCATCATCACCGGCATCGAGGAGCGCGAGCTCAAGAAGATCGCCGCCATCTACAAGATCGAATTCACCGAACGCCCCGCCCCCACCGAAGAGGACGTGGCCAGCATTGTCTCGCAGCGCCTGACGGCCCAGCTGGAAGCCGAACTGCGCGGGCGCGACAAGCTGCGCGTGGAGCGCAGCCAGCGCTTCCGCCAGCTGGCGCGCCAGCTGGCCGAGACCGACGAGGGCCAGGCCCTGCTGGCGATGCTGCTGGACGACAGCTACCATGCCGCAGCGCACCCGCAACAGGTGATATCGGCTTACAAGCCGCCGTCCGCCAACCCGGCCTCCCCACGGCCGCCGCAAGGCGGTGGACGCCCGCAGGGCGGTGACCGCCGAGATAGTGGGCGCGATGGCGGGCGGCGCCCCGGGCGCAGACGCTAGAAACGAAACGGCCCCCTGCCGATGGCAGGGGGCCGTTTTGAACCTCAGAGCAGGCGCAGTTAGTTGTTTACGTTGACAAACAAATCGAGCAGGTTGTTGAGCCAATTGCCGTTGGACTGAGTGTTGGCGTTGGCGTTCACATTTACGTCAACATCCGGGTCGACATCGGCATCCACGTCAGCGGTCAGCAAAGTGCCATTGCCGTTGTTCAGGCTGACGGCAGAATTGCTGTCCACATTGACACGGGGATCCAAGCTGGCATTGGTGTTGGAGTTGATGCACAGCAAGCCCAGGAAACAACGCTCGGTCTCGCCAGCATTCACATCGGCGTTCAGATTGATGCCGCCGCTGTTGCTGGTGTCGGCATCCACGTCAATGTTCAGACCACCAGCGGTGCCGGCGGACGAGCCACCAGTGTTGACGCTGGCATCCAGACACAGGAAGCCGAGCAGACAGCCGGAGTCACCCGAGCCGCTGCCATTGCCGCCACCGTTGTTGCCTCCATTGCCATTGCCGTTGCCGTCACCATTGCCATCCCCGTTGTCACCGCCACCATTGCCGTTGCCGTTACCACCCGGCACAGAGATGTTCACATCCCCGCCGGTGTTGGCAGGCGGCTGTTGGGCGCGGTTCTCGTTGAAGGCCTGGATGGCGGCCTCCAGCGGCGGCGAGCTAAAGCGAAGACCGGCCGCTGCGGCGCCCCATACACACAGGGTTGCAGCAGCCAGTAAAGCGAGCACTGTAGCCAGCAGCCATTTACGACGATTTT
>CAZFKW010000548.1:0-1601 GCA_964519795.1 uncultured Ramlibacter sp.
TGCCACGCGGGTTGGCGCATCCTGCCACCAACGCAGCGGCAACCAGGACTGCCAACAGTTTCCAACCCGGACTACGCAAACCGACCATATGTGTTTCCTTCACGCTATGCCCGATTTTAGGGGGACAAAGTGAACCGCCTCAAGCACACTTTGTTTCAAGCCTTGTGCCGTTTTGTCAATGACAACCAGGGCCTGGCGCCCGCCTGTGGTAACCATGGGAGCGACGATCCTGCCGCCTGCGGCAAGCTGGTCCGTCCACGCCTGCGGGATCGCATCGCCCCCTGCCGCGGCAATGATGGCCGCATAGGGCGCACCCCTCGGATAGCCAACCATGCCGTCGCCAAAAAGCAGGTGAAGGTTGGCCAGGCGAAACGGCCGGAGATTGTCACGCGCCTTGTCGTGCAGCCCGCGCAGCCGCTCGATGCTGTAGACCTCACGCGCCACGAGGCTGAGCAGCGCTGCCTGGTAACCGCAGCCGGTGCCGATCTCAAGCACGCGGCCGAGTTTGCCCGACGGCTCCTTCTGCGCGCCCATGAGCAGTTCCATCATGCGCGCCACCACGTTGGGCTTGGAGATGGTCTGCCCCAGACCTATGGGCAGGCTCGTGTCTTCATAGGCCTGGTTGACAAGGGCCGAATCCACGAAGCGGTGCCGCTCGATGGTGGACATGGCTCGCAGCACCGCGGTATCCGAGATGCCTTGCGCCGCCAGCTTCTGGACCATGCGCAGCCGTGGCGCCCCGGAATCCATACCCAGGCCCTGCGGCGCACCTGGGGACGCAACGCGAGCAGTTTCGTGGCCGGCCGGCTTTTTCCTGGCTGGCGTTGCGCCGCCGGTATCCAGCCGGGCGGGAAAGCCGGGGCGTGTAGTCATGCTGCACGCTCCGCCGCCGGCACACCATGCGGCTCGCCGGCAAGCCGCGCGGCAGTCTGCGCCCAATAACCCAGGTGGTCGCGGTCCGTCAGGTCGACCTTCAGTGGCGTCATGGCAATGTGGCCTTGCGCCGTTGCATGAAAGTCGGTGCCCTCCGCCTCATCCTTGGCTGCACCGGCATTGCCGATCCAGTACATGGTTTCACCACGCGGGCTGGGCTGCGTGATCACCTTTTCTGCGGAGTGCCTGCGGCCGAGCCTGCAGACCTTCATGGATTTGATCTGGTCAAAAGGCAGGTTGGGCACATTGACATTGAGCAGCCACGGCGCACTGCCCAGCAGGCTTTGCTGCGCGAGCTGCTGCACCAGTTCGCGCACCTTCTGCGCAGCGTCATCCACATGTGCCCAGCCCTTTTCGACCTGCGAGATCGCAATGGCCGGGATCCCGAACAGGTAGCCCTCCATGGCGGCGCCAACAGTGCCCGAGTAAATGGTGTCGTCGCCCATGTTCGCGCCGTTGTTGATGCCGGATACCACGAGATCCGGCCGGTAGCCAAGCAGGCCCGTCAATGCAATGTGCACGCAGTCGGCCGGTGTGCCGTTCACATACCTGAAGCCATTGGCAGCCTGGTGCACATACAGCGGCGAGTGCAGGGTCAGCGCATTGGACTTTGCGCTGTTGTTGTTTTCGGGAGCAATGACCTCGACGTCGGCCACCTGCCTGAGCGC
>CAZFKW010000549.1:0-1576 GCA_964519795.1 uncultured Ramlibacter sp.
GTTGTTACTGGGCCTAACAGGCTGAGGTCTTTGGTGTTGGCCGTGGCCATGAGGAACGTGCCCATGTGTCAATCTCCGTTGTACTGAATGCGAATGCCGGCCAGGTAGGTGACCGACGTATCTTGTCCGAACAGGCGCAGTTTGGCGTGCACCAGGTCGCCGGCAGCAAAGGAGCCGGCGACGAGGTTGGCGCTGCTCTCTGTCCAGGTATCGTGCTTGAAGGTGGTGTAGGTGATGGCGTTGGCGCCGGTCGCATCGTAGAGGCCAAGCAGTTCCACACCGCAGTTCTTGGCGATGTTGGACACTTTCGACGTGACCTTGAGCGGGCCGGCGAAGGAAGTGAAGCCAGGGGGCAGCCGCCAGCGCAGGTAGAGATAGACCGATTCCTCGGTGGCGGCGATGACCGTCCACTCGTAAGCGTTCTGGCCGGCTTCGACGTAGGCTTCGAGGATGCCGTCACCCAGCGTGGCCGGGTCGATGACGGCGCCGGCATATTCGGGCTGAAAGTCGAACTCGCGCACGCGCGCCGTGGAGGGCGCTGCCGGCAGACTGATGGCTTTCCACTGCCCGGCGCCTGTTTGCCAGGTGAGCACCTGCCCGTTGTCGGGTGTGGTAGGGATGCCAACGTCCAGCAGGTTGGCCAACGTGCCGCCGCCGCCCTCGCCCGATACCGCTCCAGGCGTCCAGAGTGCCGCCAGTTCGTTCCAAACGAGCGTATCGCCGTCACTGGGCGCTGCATTGGATATGGCGTTGCCTTGCAGAGAGACGGCATCGTGGGACAGGTCGGTGATGTCGGCTTCGACGTGGGTGTGGCTGATGGCGGCGAAGTCGGCGCTGTGGTCGTGGTCGGCCCACTTGATGCCCAGGGTTTCCGCATCGTCGGCGACAAGCATCTGCCCGTTGGCGCCCACGGTCAGCGGATAGGTGCGGATGCTGCCGGTAAACTCGCGCAGTTCCCAAGCGTACAGAATCCAGTTGTGGCTGCCGTAGGTGTAGCCGGTGGAGCGAATCTTCCAGTAGCGGGCGGTGATGGTGTCAGGCAGGAAGACCGCGGTCTCGGCGGTGGTGATGGCGCTGAACCGGTGCGCCAGGGTATAGGTGGCATTGTCGTCGCTGTACTCGACCTCGTAATTGGCGCGGTAGTCCTCGTCGTCTGAGTTGAGCACGCGGATGTAGTTGACGGGCAGGGCAGATCCCAGGTCCAGGGTGACGTAGCTGCCGGCCGTGTAGCTGCCGGCGTTCCAGTAAGTGCCATCGTCGCCGTCGAGCAGGTTGGCCGGCGCATAGGGTGGGGCATAGTTGGAGAAGCTGATCACCGTTGCGGTGGCGGCGCGGTCTACGCTCTCGATGTCGTTGAAACCAATGATGAGATCGCCGGTCTCTTCGACGTTGGGCGCCAGTCCCTCGATGTCTGCGAGGACGTGGGTGTGCTCGGCGGGTGCGAATGCGCTGGCGTGCTGGCCGTCGAGGGTGTCGGCGTCGCCGGCATTGGCCACGGCTGAGGTGATGTCGGTTCCGGCGTGGGTGTGGATGGTCGTGGCATAGCCTTCGTGCGTGTGGTCGGGGGGGGCATAGT
>CAZFKW010000550.1:0-1562 GCA_964519795.1 uncultured Ramlibacter sp.
GAACTGCTTTTTGCCAACAAGCTGTACCGCCTGTGGTTCGGCTCGCAGACAGCCGGCCACCTGCAGCTGGTGGCGCAGGCCGGCGTGCCAACCAAGCCGCCGAGCGACGAGTCCATGGACGATGTGGACTCCTTCGTCGGCCTGCCAACCGATGCGCTCACCTCCACACGCAGCGAGAACGCCGAGATCTACGTGCCCGAGCTGGGCAAGTGGCTGGAAGTCCGCTCGCGCTACCTCAACTGGGTGGACGGGCGCCTGGCGCAGATGGTGATCGCCTCGGACATCACGCCGCGCCGCCATGCCGAAGAGCTGTCGGCGGCACAGGCCGAGCGCGCCCAGTCGGCCAGCCGCCTCATCACCATGGGCGAGATGGCGTCCAGCGTGGCGCATGAGCTGAACCAGCCGCTCACGGCCATCAACAACTACTGCAACGGCATGGTCTCGCGCATCAAGGGCAAGCAGATCACCGAGGAAGACCTGCTCAAGGCGCTGGAGAAAACCGCGCACCAGGCCCAGCGCGCCGGGCAGATCATCCAGCGCATCCGCGCCTTCGTGAAGCGCAGCGAGCCCAACCGCATGCTGTCCGATGTGGCCGGGATGGTGACCGAGGCCGTTGAGCTGGCCGAGATCGAACTGCGGCGGCGCAATGTGCGGCTGTCGCACTATGTGGCGGCCCGCCTGCCGAAAATCATGGTGGACCCCATCCTCATCGAGCAGGTGCTGGTCAACCTGCTGAAGAATGCGGCTGAATCCATCGACCACGCCCAGCGGCCCACTGCCCGGCGCAGCGTGGAGCTGCGGGTTATTCCGCGCCAGGTGGACGAGCAGCCGGTCATCGAGTTCTCGGTCCTGGACAGCGGCGCGGGCCTGGCCCCCGAAGTGATGGACCGGCTCTATGAGGCCTTCTTCTCGACCAAGGTCGAAGGCATGGGCATCGGCCTGAACCTGTGCCGCACCATCGTCGAGTCGCACCAGGGGAGGATGCAGGCGGAGAACCTCTACAATGGCCCGGACGTGGTTGGGTGCCGCTTCTCCTTCTGGATCCCGCTCGCGGGTCCGGCTGGCAATCCTGTCCTTTCCGTAGCAACAAAAGACCCCGGGGTAACTGCATGAGCTTGATTCCGAAAAAAGGCACGGTTTATGTCGTCGACGACGACGAGGCCGTGCGCGACTCCCTGCAGTGGCTGCTCGAAGGCAAGGACTACCGCGTCCGCTGCTTTGACTCCGCCGAGTCCTTCCTCTCCCGCTACGACCCGCGCGAAGTCGCCTGCCTGATCGTGGACATCCGCATGGGCGGCATGACCGGCCTTGAATTGCAGGATCGCCTGCTGGAACGCAAATCCCCCCTGCCCGTCGTGTTCATTACCGGCCATGGCGACGTGCCCATGGCGGTTAACACCATGAAAAAGGGCGCAATGGACTTCATCCAGAAGCCCTTCAAGGAAGACGAACTTGTCAACCTGGTCGAGCGCATGCTGGAGCATGCCAAGGGCGCGTTTGCCGAATACCAGAGCGCCGCCAGCCGCGACGCCCTGCTGTCCAAGCTGACCTCACGCGAGGCC
>CAZFKW010000551.1:0-1511 GCA_964519795.1 uncultured Ramlibacter sp.
CGGTACGCAACAGTGGCAGTTCCACGCGCGGCATCCATGCCATGCTGCAGAAGCTGGCCAGGCAGGCGGACACCACCTTGCGGGCCCTGTGGACGAGGAGCGGCTTCCCTGAACGTTTTGCGCTTGTGGCAGTGGGCGGCTTTGGCCGTGGCGAGCTGTTCCCGCATTCAGATGTCGATGTGTTGATGTTGCTGCCCGACGATGTGGCGGCGGACGATGACCCGGGACTCAAGCGCAGGATCGAGGATTTCATCGGAAGCTGCTGGGACACCGGCCTTGAGATCGGCTCCAGCGTCCGCACCGTCGCCGACTGCATTGCAGAGTCCGCCAAGGACGTGACAGTGCAGACCTCCCTGCTGGAGTCGCGCCTGATCACTGGCAGCGTTGACCTGTACAACGGCTTCCGGGAGCGCTTCACGGCGCAGATGGATCCCCAGGCCTTTTTTGTGGCCAAGACCCTGGAGCTGCGCCAGCGCCACACCAAGTTCGAAAACACGCCCTACTCCCTTGAGCCCAACTGCAAGGAGTCGCCCGGCGGACTGCGTGACCTGCAGGTCATCCTGTGGGTCGCGAAGGCCGCAGGCTTTGGGGGCAGCTGGGACGAGCTGGCGCGCAAGGGATTTGCCACCCCGTTCGAGGCGCGGCAGATCAAGCGCAACGAGGCTTTGCTGAGCCTGATCCGCGCCCGCCTCCACCTGATTGCGCACAGGCGTGAGGACCGGCTGGTGTTCGACCTGCAGACCGCCGTGGCAGAGTCTTTCGGCTACAGGTCCTATCACGCGGACGACACCAAGCTGCCCGAGCGTGCCAGCGAGGCGCTGATGCGCCGCTACTACTGGGCCGCCAAGGCGGTGACCCAGCTCAATCAGATCCTGCTGCTCAACATAGAGGAGCGGCTCAACCCGAACACCCATGAGCCGCGCCCCATCAATGAGCGCTTCCTGGACAAGGCCGGGATGATCGAGGTGGCCAGTGATGACCTGTATGTGAAGAATCCGCGCGCTATCCTTGAGACTTTCCTGCTTTACCAGCAGACGGTCGGCATCAAGGGACTGTCCGCGCGTACCCTGCGGGCGCTGTACAACGCGCGGGACGTCATGGATGCAAGGTTCCGCGCCGACCCGGTCAACCGCAAGACCTTCATGCGCATCCTGCAGGAGCCACCGGCCGGCATCACCCACGTGATGCGGCTGATGAACCAGACTTCCGTGCTGGGCCGCTACCTCTGGGTGTTCCGCAAGATCGTGGGTCAGATGCAGCACGACCTGTTCCACGTGTACACAGTGGACCAGCACATCCTGATGGTGCTGCGCAATGTGCGGCGTTTCTTCATAGCCGAACATGCGCATGAGTACCCGTTCTGCTCACAGCTGGCAGCCGGCTGGGATAAACCCTGGATTCTCTATGTGGCGGCCCTTTTCCACGACATCGCCAAGGGCCGGGGCGGGGACCATTCAGAGCTCGGCGCCATGGAGGTGCGGCGATTCTGCAAGCAGCACGACATTTCGCGG